>JAGBDD010000264.1 GCA_017937685.1 Thermoguttaceae bacterium
CGCCGCCGGGTCGAGCGCCGCGACCGGGCCGCTCTTGCGCCGGCGCGGACGACGGTTCGACGAACGTCGCGACGCCGCCGAGCAAAATCGCTCCCAACACAACGCCAGCGCGCCAACGAGCGGCGCCGACGCGCCCCAGTCGATTCGTTTTTTTCATTCGGAGTCTCCTTCGTCGTTCGTCCGACGCGCCGCTCGACCGCCGAGCCGCCGTCGCGTCCTTTACCGATTTTAACTAAAACAACTAATTTAACCGTCGACGCCGAAAACCGCGACCGACGCGGCGCGCCGTCCCGATTTTCGTCGTCGTTAATTCTCGTTTCGTTCGCCGCCGTTTTAGTCGAGCAACGCCAAGCGCGCCGTCTTCCCGTGCGTGAACGGCGCGGCGTCGAGTTCCGCGATCGCGTCTTCGAGCGCGTCGTTCGTCGCGGCGTGCGTCAAGATAATCAGCGGAACGCGCGGGTTTTCCGCGTCGGCGCTCGCGTGTTGAATCATCGAGGCGATCGAAATATTCCGTCGTCCGAACGCGTCGGAAATCGCCGCCATCACGCCGGGACGGTCGTCGACTTCGAGCCGCAAGTAAGCGCGCCCTTCGATTTTTTTCGCGTCTTTGAGGGGCGTTCCTTCGCGTTGGTCGCTCCAAAGGTTGAGCGAATTGAAGGTAACCGGCGTTCTCCCGAGCGCGGCGTCGATCACGTCGCTGCAGACGGCGGAAGCGGTCGGACGGCGGCCCGCGCCCCAACCTTGATAGAAGAGTTCGCCGACCGAGTCGCCGATAATTTGCACCGCGTTGAAAGCGTTCGTAACCTTCGCGAGCGGCGACGTTTCCGGAATCAGCGTCGGCGCGACTTTCAGTTCGAGCCCTTCGTCGGTTCGTTCGGCGACGGCGAGAAGTCGAATGCGGCGTCCGAGTTCGCGAGCGTACCGCACGTCGAGCGCGTCGACGACGTCGACTCCGACGCGCGGAATCGCCTTCCAATCGACCGCGGCGCCGAACGCCAATTGCGCCAAGATCGCGAGCTTTTGCGTCGAGTCGGTGCCGTCGACGTCGAGCGTCGGATTCGCTTCGGCGAACCCGAGTCGTTGCGCTTCCTTGACCGCGTCTTGATAATCGGCGCCGTTTTCTTCCATTTGCGACAAAATGAAGTTGCAAGTGCCGTTGACGATCGCCTTGATCGACTCGATTCGGTTCGCCAGCAACGACGTTTGGAGCGACGCCAAAACCGGAACGCCGCCGCAAACCGACGCTTCGAAACCGATCGTTCGCCCGAGGGAGCGCGCTTTCTCGAAAAGTTCCGGCCCGCAGTTGGCGATCAGCGCTTTGTTCGCGGTAACGACGTCTTTCCCGGCTTCGAGCGCCCGCAAAACGACCGTCCGCGCGACGTCGACGCCGCCGATCAACTCGATCACGATCGAAATTTCCGGATTGTCGAAAATTTCGGACATATCGTCGGTTAGGACGCCCGGAGGAACCGCGACGCCGCGGTCGGCGGTCGTATTTTTATCGCAAATTTTCGCCAGCTCGATTTTTTTCCCGGTCGTTCGAGCGATTGTCTCGGCCTTGCCGAGCAAAATTTCCGCGACGCCCGCGCCGATCGTTCCGAAACCGATCAAACCAACTTTCACCGAATCCATCGATTTTCCTTTATTCCCCGCCGGGCGCGATCCGGCCGTCTCCGCGTTCGTTCGCGGACGCCGAGCCTCGACGCGCCGTCGGTCAATATAAAAATTCTTTTTAAGTCGACGCGGCGATTCTTGACCGCGTCGGAAATCTGTTGTATCATAAACGACGGTCGGCGTTCGACCGCCCGTCGCGTCGCCGACGTTCTTCGACGCGTTCCATTATAACAGGAAAATCGCGTCGACGGCGCCCCGGTTTGGCCCAAAATCGCAAAAATTTGCAAAAAAACGTCAAAATTTCGTCCGTATTCCGTTATTTTTTCCTTATATTAATGCGTCGTCTCCCCGCGACGCGTTCCCTGCGAGGCTTCCCTTGTCGACCAACGCCCCTCCGTCTTTCTTTATTTACCTAACTTGCCAACGCGGCGCCGAACCGGCGTTGAAGAAGGAAATGGAAAAGCGGCGCCCGAACTACCGCTTTTCTTACTCGCGCCCCGGTTTCTTGACGTTCAAACTCCCGGAGCCGGAGTCGCTCGAAAAGCGGCTCGCGCTCGACGTGCCGACGTTGCGAACGGTTTTCGCCCGCTCCTGCGTTCACTCGCTCGGGAACGTTTTCGCGAAAAACTGCGCCGCGCCGGACGGTTCGTTCGACCTCGCGGCGGCGGTCGCGAAAGTTTGGGAACTCGCCGCGTTGGAATTTGGGGAAGACGCGCAACATAGGCGATCTTTCGGCGGCGCTTCGAACGCTCCGGCGCCGACGCTCGCTCGAATTCACGTTTACGAACGCGACCGTTTCGCCGTCGGGACGCGCGGTTTCGAACCGGGGTTGACGCCCCTTGCGTTCGACCTGCACCGCCGAATTTACGACGGCGCCCCGGAGCGATTCCGCGCCGCGTTCGGGCCGAACGCCGACCGCCTCGACGCGCCGGGCGAACCGGGCGAAATCTGCCTCGACGTCGCCGTCGTCGACGAAACCGAATGGCGAATCGGTTTTCACCGCGTTTCGGACGTTCACTCGCGCTACCCCGGCGGCCTGTTCCCGCTCGAACTCCCGACCGACGCGGCGTCTCGGGCGTTTTTGAAGTTCGAAGAAGGGCTCCGTTGGGCGGGCTTTCCGATCGGCGTCGGCTCCCGTTGCGTCGACGTCGGCGCTTCTCCGGGGGGCGGTTCGCAAGCGCTCTTGGCTCGCGGCGCGGAGACGTTCGGCGTCGACCCGGCGGAAATGGACCCGCGCGTCTTGGCGCACCCGAATTTTACGCACCTTCGCGGCAAAATCAACCAAATCAAGCGCAAGACGTTCCGCAAGTCGCGCTGGTTCTTAACCGATATGAACGTCGCGCCGAACTACGCCCTCGACGCGCTGGAGGAAATCGTCGGTCGCGGCGACGTCGCGGCGCGGGGCCTCCTCTTCACGTTGAAATTTTTCGATTGGAACCTCGCCGATCATATCCCGGAATACTTGGCGCGCGTCAAGAGTTGGGGCTTCAACCGGGTGAAGGCCCGCCAGCTCCAATACAATCGTCAGGAAATTATGGTCGCGGCGCTGAAAAAGCCGTTTCACAAATAACGGTTCGCGTCCGTTTTCGAAAAGCGTCGAACGGCGGCGCCAAGCGGAGGCGTTTATACGGATTATAACGGCGCGACGCGGAAAGCGTTTCCGGAAAAACGCGCTTCCGACGCCGTTCCCCCCTGTCGAACGCCGCCGAACGGGTTATAATTAACGAAATACGGAAAATATTGCGGTCGCGGCGAACGCAAACCCTCTCCGGCTTCCCTATTTTAAAGTTGGCGAAGCGTTCGGAGCGACGTTTTTAAGCGGTCGCTCGTCCTCAAAAGCGCCGTCGTTTTCCGTATTTGTCGCGTTTAAATCCGCCGTTCGACAAACTTCGATTATTGGGACAGATTATGGACACGTTAAAGGTATTTTCCGGAACCGCCAACCCCGCGCTGACTGAAAAAATTTGCAATTACCTCGGTTTGGCGCCGGGTCATATCAGCGTTCAAAAGTTCCCCGACGGCGAGTCCTTCTGCCGCATCGAAGAGGACGTTCGCGGCAAGGACGTTTTCATCGTCCAATCGACGTGCCGCCCGGTCAACGATTCGTTGATGGAACTCTTGGTGATGATCGACAGTTTCCGTCGCGCGAGCGCCGGTCGCATCACGGCGGTTATTCCTTACTTCGGCTACGCTCGTCAAGACCGCAAAGACGAAGGACGCGTTCCGATCACCGCGAAACTGGCCGCGAACCTCCTCGAATGCGCCGGAGCGAACCGCGTCGTTTCGATGGACTTGCACGCCGCGCAAATCCAAGGCTTCTTCGACATTCCGCTCGACCATCTTTCCGCGTCTCCGGTGTTGGACGACTACATCATGAGCCTCGGTTACGCGCCGGAAGAATGCGTCGTCGTCAGCCCGGACGCCGGGAGCATTAAGCGCGCGGTCAAACACGTTACGGCGCTCGGCGGCAGCTTGGCGATCATCGACAAACGTCGCCACAGCGGCGAAGAAGTCGAACAAGCGCACTTGATCGGCGGCCCGATCGAAGGTCGCGTCGCGTTCCTCTTCGACGATATGATCAGCACCGGCGGTTCGATCTGCGGCGCGGCTCGCGTCGTCAAGGAAATGGGCGCGACGAAGGTTTTCGTCGCCGCGTCGCACGGGATTCTTTGCGGCCCGGCGATCCAACGCATTCAAGAGGCGCCGGTCGAAAGCGTCGTTCTTTCGGACACGATTCCGCTCCTTCCGGAACACGAAATCCCGAAAATTAAGGTTTTGTCCTGCGCGGAAGTCCTCGGCGAAGCGATCAAACGCATCCACTGCAACCAATCGGTCAGCCAAATTTACAAGAACTTCAAGTCGAACGTCGGCCAATACTTCTAATCGCCGCCGCGACGTCGGGAAAGTTTGCGCGACCTTCCCGGTTTAACGTCGAACTTTGAAGTTCGTTCCGCCCATTTGACGACGGCGGGCAAAGCGTTCGCCGTCCCGGGGCGTTTTTCGCCGCGTCGAGTCGATTTTCGACTTTTTCGCGAGAAAGTTCGAGCGCGGCGCTCGGTTCGCCGATATAATGAAAACACGTTAAACGCAAGCGTTCGCGTCGGGCGCTTGCGTTTCGTTCGTTAGTTTCCGACGCGTTTTTCCGCCTCGACGCCGTCGCGCGCCGACCGGCTTTAAGGAGCGTTTTATGTCCGACACGACGTTTTCCGGCGCGTTTCCCGCCGCTCGTTTGCGCCGTCTCCGTTATCATTCCGGCGTCCGCCGCCTGACCCGCGACACGATTCTTTCCCCCGACCGCTTCATTTTGCCGTTGTTCGTCCGCCCGGGCGTCGGCGTCCGCGTTCCGATCGCCGCGATGCCGGGCCAATACCAGCTTTCGATCGACGAGTTGGTTAAGGAAGTCAAGGAAATCGAAAAGCTCGGAATCGGCGGCGTTATGCTCTTCGGGATTCCGGAAACGAAAGACGCGGTCGGCTCCGACGCGATGTGCGAACACGGAATCGTCGCCGAAGCGATTAAGGCGCTGAAAGACGTCGTCGGCAAGGACTTCTTGGTCATTTCCGACGTCTGTTTCTGCGAATACACCGACCACGGCCACTGCGGCGTCCTGAAAAAATGCGGCCCCGGCGAAGCCGATTGGGACGTCGACAACGACGCGACGCTCGCGAACCTCGTCAAGCAAACGGTCGCGCAGGCGAAATCGGGCGTCGATATGGTCGCGCCGAGCGGCATGATGGACGGCATGATCGGCGCGATTCGTCGCGGGCTCGACGAAAACGGCTTCGAACGGATTCCGATCATGAGCTACGCGGCGAAGTACGCGAGTTCCTTCTACGGCCCGTTCCGCGAAGCCGCCGAGAGCGCGCCGCAGTTCGGCGACCGTCGCTCGTACCAAATGGATCCCGCCTCGGCGCCGGGTCAAGCGATGCGGGAAATCGAACTCGACGTCGCGGAAGGCGCCGACATTATTATGGTGAAACCGGCGCTTCCGTACCTCGACATTATCCGAATGGCGAAAGACCGCTTCCCGGGCCTGCCGCTCGCCGCGTACAACGTTTCGGGCGAATACAGTATGACGAAAGCCGCCGCCGCGAACGGTTGGATCGACGAACAACGCGTCGTCTTGGAGACGCTGACCTCGATTCAGCGCGCCGGAGCGACGATTATCTCCTCCCGCAAGCGAGACGGAAAACGCGTCCATTGCAAGACCGACTGCTATCGCAAAGGTGGAAAAAAGAGCCGGAATCATTTCACCGGCTTTCCGTTCTTTCTAACCAGTTCAATATCTTCCG
>JAGBDD010000265.1 GCA_017937685.1 Thermoguttaceae bacterium
CGCGTCGCGGATCCCAGCGCTCCGTCTCGCACTCGCAGTAAGCGCCGCAAAGAACCGGCGCGGTCTCCCCGTCGGCGTAAATCGTCTTTTCCGGCGTCAGCGCGACGTCGAAGAAATACGCCGAGCCGTCGAGGTAAATTAGGCGGTCGCCGTCGTCGAGTTCCGCGAGCGAATCGCGAATCGGGTCGAGGGAAAACCAATACCGCCCGTTCGACTCGACGCGTTTCGGGACGTACTCGAACCCGTTCGCGTCGCAATAGGCGCGAACCGCCTTTTCGACGCGGGCCGCGTAGGGCGCGTCTTCGGAAAACGTTTGCAAAACGCGCGTTTTCATCTTATTTTCTCCTTATCGTTGCGATTCCTCGACTTGAACGCATTCGATTCGACGGGCGAAACCGCCGCCGAAGCGAACGCTCGACGCGGGAACGTCGGGGCGAAACTTGCGTTCCGTTCCGCCTTCTTCTTCGATAAACGTTTCGCCGCGACGCAACGCGTCGTCGCCGCCGACGAAATCCCGCGCCGAGCGCCAAGTCGATTCGGCGACGACGTAAATCCGACGCCGCCGATAAACCGTCGCGTTCCCGAACGTCTCCGGCTCCGGCTCGCCGTCCGACGCGATCGCGACGACGCGCAGGCGCCGCCCGTCTTCCCGTCGGAGCCAAATCGCGTCGGGGCCGAATTTTCGCGCCGCCCGCGCGATTTGCGCTTCGACGACCCGTTCGAGACGTTCGTTCATCGCAACCCTTTCGTTAATCGTTCAAGCGTCGACCGCGTCAGGTTCCGGAATCGGCGCCGGTCGCCGAGTACGTTTCGGCGTTCGAAATCGCGTCGGTCGTCAAGATTTTAATCCCTTCGAACTCCGTCGGATACGGAACCGGCGCGCCGATCGGGTTGTACGCCGTGCGACTTTGCCGCAGTTGCGACAAGCTCCGGCGCGACATAAAGATCGCGTCCGGACGAACCCCCGCCGGGAAGCGTTCGAGCGCCCGATACATCAGTTCGTCGGTCAGACCGGCCCCGGGCGTCGTCGCCGAGAGCTTTTCGATCCGCGCCGCCGCCCAGCGCGACGTTACTTGGAGCCCGACCCAAGCGGCCAGCTCTTGCGTCCAATAGTACGCGCCCGCCAAGTCGCCGCTCTCGTTCTTCCCGCCGAACGGCGCGCGGATAATTTCCCCCTCGACAAACGAGCCGCTCGAGCCCCAAGCGAGTTGCGCCGAGTCGATTCCGGTGCGCACGAAGAAGACGCTCGACCCGTCGGCGACGTCCGCGTCGGTCGCCGAAACGACCGTTTCGCGCGCTCCGTTCTTGTCGACGACGCCGTCGATAATCGTCGCGAAGCCGTCGAAACCGGCGTCGCTCCCCGGAAGTTCGCGACCGTACCAGATTTGAGTCGCGATCGCCTTGAACGCGGCCGCGAGGTGCGTTTTCGCTTGGAGGCCTTTGGCGAAGTCTTCGCCCCAGTCGCACTTTTGCGCGACCGAACGTTCGAGCGCCCAAGACGCGTCGAGGTACTTGCATTCGACGAGCCGGTTCGCCAACGTCGCCGTTTCGAAAACGCGCTCGGTTCCCGGTTCGCGAAACGCGACCGTCGGGTTCCCCGTGCAGGTCAGCGTGTAGTAGGAATTTTTCTTCACCGGCGACGCCGCGAAAAATTGCATCTCCGGAACTTCTTCGATCACTTCGTTAATCAGGCCGATCAACTCTTCCGAGTTGTTGACTTGCAGCACGTCCGCCGTCGTCATCGTCGCCATCGTCTACCTCCTTCTTTCGTTCAGTTCTTCGATTTTTTGCCGAAAACCGCCGCGCCGTACCGGGCGAGCGCGCTCCCTCCGACCGACTTCGGCGGCGTCGCGAACGTTCCGCCGTCGACCGGTTCCGAAACGCCGACGGAATCGCCGCGACGCGTCGCCGCTTTCAGCGCGACCAGCTCTTTTCCTTGCTTCTCGACGAGCGCCTTCAACGCTTCGAGTTCCTTCTTCGTTTCGTCTTTCGCTTCGTCGGTCGGCGCGTCGGCCGCGTCTTTCTCGGCTTCGTCGGCGGCTTTTTTCTCCGCTTCGGCGCTCTTGCGCGACGCTTTCAGCTCTTCGTAATCCTCGGCGCGCGCTTCTTCGAGCGATTTTCCGGCGAGGTAATAGTCGAGCCCGCGTTCGCGCCCGAACTCTTCGATCATCGTTTCCAGCTCGGCGTTGACGCTCTTCTTTTCGTCCGTTTGTTCCCCGTCGACCGGGTTCTTTTCGTCGGCCATTTCTTTCTCCTTTTCTTCTTTCCAGTTGTTCAACCGCGCCGAAAGTTCGACGAGCGCCGCCGTCTTCGGGTCGGTTCCGTGCGGGCAAATCGCGACGCCGCGAATCGTCGCGCCTCTCGCGACGTCGAGCGGGCCCGCGATCTCCCGCCCGTTCAGCCGAACGGTCGCGCCGTCCGGAACGCTTTCCATCGTCGCCGTCGAGAAGTCGACGAGCGGCGAAACTTCGAACGGAACGCCGTTCTTCAAGCAAAACGCCAACTCCCGCGCCCGCGCCGGAGCGTCGGGCCCGCCCAAAATCGTCGCGTCGCAAAAGATTCCGTCGTCGGTCGACTCGAACCCTTCGGCGTAACCGACGACCGCGCCGTCGTCGTGATCGTAATCGAGCGCCAACCGTTCGCGAAGCGGCCGCGTCGTCGCGAACTCGAACGCGAAGCGTCCGAGCCCCCAACGTTCGAGCGCGTCCGCCGCCAAGACGGTCAAGCGAACCCGCGTCGTCGCGTCGACGTCGTTCGGCGACGAATCGTTCGTCGACAAGTCGTTCGTTTCCATCGGTTTAACCTCCGTCGTCAAAGTCCGTTGTTGATCGTCTGCGTTTCGCCGAACGGGAGAAAGACGCCCCGTTCTTTCGCGAAGGCGCGCGTCGCGGCGATCTCCGCGATGTTGCGTCGCATATCCTCGCCGAACGAGTCGGCCAACGCGAGCGGGGAAACGAGCCCCGCCGAAATCGCCGCCTGCGCCTCCTTGACGTACTCGAAGAGCCGCCAAGACGGGAGCCCCGCGCCGCGCCAACCGCAATCCGCCGCGACGTCGTCGAGCGTCCAACCGTCCGGCAAAACGAGCGGGTCGACCGGGTCGAGGAGCCAGTTCGGCGCCAACCAGTCGAAAACCCATTCGTTCAACATCGCGACCGTCGGCGCCTGCTTCCGCTCGACGGTGTCTAGATACTGCTCGAACTCGCCGCGCGCCCCGTAAAAATTCGTCTTCGAACCGTCGTAAAACGAATAGGGAACGTCGAGCGCGGCGAAAACCATCCGGACGACGTTTTCGCAAAACGTTTGAAAGTTCTGCGACGGGTTGTTCGACTCCATAAACTGCGCGTCTTCGCCGACTTTCAGCGCGAGGTGCAGGAGGTCGCCGCCGAAAACTTCCGACGCTTGCCGCCCGATTTCCCCGGCGTCGGTCGTCGGCGTTCCGACGAGGGCCCCGCCGTCTTCGAACGTCGTTTTCAGCCCGAAAAACTGCTCGAGCTTCATCTTCGCGAGCGCGAAATCGAGCCCGTCGTACAAGTAGGAAATCATCTTCACCGCCGGAGCGAAGAGGGAAACGCCGCGAATCTGGTCGCGCCGCGTCGTAAACGACAGCAGGTCGAACCAGCGCGCGTCGACCGTTCGCTCGAACTCGAAGCCTCCGGACGGCTTGCGGTTCCAAATCGCGTACCGGAGCGGACGACCGAGCGGCGAAACCTTCGCCCCGCCGACCCAGCCGGGATCGTCGGACGCGTCCGGCGGGTTCCGGATTCGGTCGCCTTCGATTATTTGGATTCGCCCGTCGACGCGCCGCAAAATCCCGACGTCGCCGTCGACCGCTCGGTGCGACTCGATCAGCGCGATCAACTCGTCGAAGGCGCAGCGTCCGGCCGCGTCGCAATTCTTGCGCGACTTCCAGCGCTCGACGCGCCGCGTCAAGTCGGCGTTGAACCGCTCGTCCGGCGTTCCCGCCGCGAACCGGTAAAACGAAACGAATTGCAAGTGTTTCCGGAGCGCGAACCCGGCGAGCGAAAAGTTCCGGAGTTGGTCGCGAGCCTCCGAAAGGAGCGCCTGCCGCTTCTCCGGCGTCAGCTCCTTGTCTTCGGAGCGCGATGAGACGTAAACGCGACGCCGCGTCGGGCGATTTTCAATCGCTTCATACCCAAGCGCCGCCGAACGCGCGACGTCGTTAAGCGCCGCCGTATTCTTCCTCTTCCGCTCTTTTCTCTTCCGTTTCTTCGTCATCGTCGCCAACCGATCGTTTGAACGCGCGAGGTCGCGCCGGAAAGCCGTCCTTCTTCTAATTCCAATTCGCGCAGCTCCTCGCGAGCCGACGCGCGGTCAAACGTCTCGGCGACGCCGTCGACCGAAACCGACGTCAAAAGCGTCGGGTCTTCGAGCGCGGCGCGCAAAATTTTGATTCTTCGTCGAATCGAGTTCAGTCGTTCCCAATCTTCGTTTCTCATCGCTTATTCCCCGTTCTTGGGTCGTCGTTCGTCAAAAGTCCAAGCGTCGACGCGACGACGAAACACCCGACGACGCAGTCGAAAAAGTGGTTGTCCGGACGCGTCGGCGACGGCTCCCATTCGACGACGCGGTTCCCGACGCACTCGACCGGTTTCGCGATTTCGGCGGCCAAATGCTCCGAAAACATCCGGTGCGTCGCCCGGCTCGTCCCCCAAAGACTCAAACTTCCCGGTTCTCCCGCTTCGAGCGACGCGGCTTCGTGCACCTTCGTTTTCCAATAGTTCGAGTCGACCAAAATCGACCGAAACGCGGCGCCCTTTGTCTTTTCGTCGAGCAAATGCCAGCCGAAAACGCGCCCGTCGCGACACGGCCAAGTTCGCATCGGCGCCTGTTTCGCTCCGACCGCCGCGCCCTTCGTCGGGATAATGAAACGCGGGTTCGTCGAGCGGATCGCGTTTTCGACGACCTCCGACTTCCAACCGCGGTCGACCCCGATTCGATCGATTCCGACGAGCGAGTCGCCCCCTTCTTCGCGCCGAAACGTTCGCCCGAGCAACTCCGAAAACAACATTTCGAGCCCGAGCCGGACGCGTCCGTCGACCGTCGCGCCCGGAAAGAGCGATTTCAAGTCTTCGAGCCCGCCGTCGTCTTTCGCGAAGTACGCCCGCCGCTGTTCCGGAAACGTCCCGTAATCGACGACGAACGCCGCGAAGTCGTCCCGAAACGCGACGACCGTCCAATAAAGCAGGTCGCCGTGAACGTCGACGAACGCCGCGACTTTCGCCGTCGCGTTCGGAACGACGCCGCGCTCGTACCCGTTCAACTTCCGCGCGATTTCCTTCGCCGGGAGCTTGACCGCGCCCGAAAAACGCTCTTGCGGTCGGTTCTGCTGTTCCGACCAAAACGCCCGCTCGTTCTCGCACCAAAGGCGCATATAATACTCGAGCGCGTCGACGAGTTTGCGCCCTTGGTAAGCGTCGGGCCAACCGACGACGGCGCCGCGTCGCATCTCGTCGAGGTTCGCCCGATAAAACGCCGTCGCCGCGTCCGGATTCTCGAAAAGGAGCGCCCGGTATTCGCGCCAAAGGTCCATTCGCTCCGGCATAGGGTCGACCGCCGCGAAGCGTTCGCCGTTCCAAAGCGGGTAAATTTCGCGGTCTAAAATCAGTTCGGCGTAATCGCCCGGCGCGCGAACGGTGATCGTCTGCACCATCGCGAGTTCGCCGCCGTTTTCGGCGAGCCCTTGAAGCGTCGACGCGACCTTTTCGTCGAGCGCTTCGACGCGTTTCGGGTTGATCGCGACCGCGTCCGTTTGGAGGTCGTCCAAAAAGAGGAAGTCGGGCCGCATCGTTTCGCCGTCGGGCCCTTCCTCTTGAAGCCCGCGAATCGCGGCGTTAATCCCGTAAGCGGCGACGACCGCTCCGCTTGCCGCGCTCCCGCGAACGGTCGGAAGTCGGAACGAATCGGCGGCGATTCGAACGCCCGTCGGCTCCCCGTAAAACGTTTGGCCGCGAGCCAACAGCGCCGAGCCGCCGAGTTTCGCGAGCGGGAAGCAAACTTCCGGATAGTCGCGCAAAAGCTCCGGGTTCGTCGCGATCATCGTCGCCAACGCCTTCAAAATCCGGCGCGCTTCCTTTGTATTCGCCGCGACGATAACGATATAACGTCGATAACCGTTCAGCAACGCCCAAACGGCGGCGATCAAGGAGAGCGTCGTCTTTCCCGTCCCGCGCGGCATCGCGACCGCCGCTTTCCCCCCTTCGACGATCGTCGTTTGCAGGCGATTAAGAAGCGCGTAATGAATCGGCCCGAACGGCTTCTTAACCTTTTTCGCGAAATAAGTTCGCGCAAAAACGAGAAGGCTGTTTCTCGCCGCGACGCGCCGCGTTAACGACCCGATCGCCGGAAGCGGCCCGAGTTCGCGCCCGGCCAACGACCGTTCCCGCGAAGCTCGCCGCGACCGCTCTTTGTTTCGCTCGTAAGCGTCGCGCGCCGTTATCATCTCCGCTTAATCCTTATTCCGCCGTCGTTTGCGCCGCCTTTTCAAGGAACGCCGCCGCGACAAATCGGGCGAGTTCTTCGATCGGCAATTCCTTCGGCGCAACGTCGAGCCCTTCGAGGTGTTCCCGAACGAGCGCGAGGGTCGCCGATTCCGCCGCGCTTGCGACGTCGGCGAGCGACGTTTGCTTGTACAAGTCGCAAAGTTTGTTAAGTTCTTTAATCGCGTCGAGTTCGGCGCGCAAATCGCCCGCTTCTTTGGCGCGGTCGCGCAAATCTTCGAGCCGTTTTTTCGCGGTTCCAATTTCGACGCGCAAATCGATTTCGGCGGCGGAAGCGAGTTCGGCCTTCGCGTCGGCGATCAACGCGTCGAGTTTGGGCCCGTCGACGCCAAATTCGCGACGGCAAACGGCCCGCGCCGCGTCGGCGTCGCGCAACGTCGCGAGCAATCCGGCCGCGCGACGAACGTAATCGCCGCCGTTCTTCTTTAACCCCTTCCGACTAGCCAACTTGCCGCCCTTTTTAACCTGCCGCCGAGTCCGACCGCCGAAGCCGACCGCCGCCTCCGAACAAAAAAACAAACAAAACTCAACTCCGCCCTGGAATCGCCCGCAGTCTTAATTTTTGGGGAAAGTAGTACCTAGCCCCCTCCGATCTTCCAACCGTTAGACGACCCGCGTCCGGAAGACGAGCGGCGCCGGATTGCCTTGGCGAAAGCGGATTTCAACGACGATTTCGTAGTCGCCCGGCTCCGGTAAAACGGGGAATCGCGTCGAATCGGGTTCGAAGCGAAAGTTGTACCCGCGTTCGTCGTTGGGATAACTTGCCAACCAGCGCGGATCGTCGGCGACCGGGAGATCAAAATACGCGTCGAGCGGTATTTCGCGGTCGACGTGGCCTTCGACGTCGACGTAACGCTTGGAACCGTAAAGCGTTTCGACGCGGCGCGCCGAATAAACGATCGAGGCGACGGCGTCTTTCGGGATAAAATCCCCGGTCGCGGAATCGGCGACGCGCGCCAAAAGCAAGGGCGATTCGCCGCGATTGCGATAGTCCGACATAAGCACAATCTCCAAAACGACTTCATAAACCGGCGCGAGCGCGACAACCGACGAATCGTCGTAGTCGAGACGAACGTGCGACGCTTGAACAAGCGTTTGCGCCGTAAGGAATTGCGCGCCGTCGAAAGCGCGAAAAAGCGTCGTTCCCGGCTCGAGACCGTCGACGCGAACGGAGCCGCCGACGGCGCGCGTTTCGACGACGGCCCAACCGTTTGCGTTTTGCCGTTCGAGCAAAACGGAAGCGTCGACGTTTGCGACCGTCCAAGCGAGCGCGACGCCGGAAACGCCGGGCGCCGCTAAAAACGACGTCAACAACGCGCCGTAATCGCAAACGCGAACCGTTTCAGTGAAGGTCGCGAACGTTAAGTCGGTCTCCGGCGGCGTCGCGAAATAGCCGGCGCCGGAAAACGTCGCGGCGCCGACGCTCGCGCTCTCCGTCGCCGTCAAAATCGCGTCGACGTAAGTCGCGGCGGTTCCGGCGGTTGTATTGGAAGTCGCGACTGTCGCGGCGGTTGCGTTGGTTTCGTCGGTCGACGCTCCGGCGTTAAATTCGACCGTCGCGCCGTTTCGAATCGTCAACGCGTTTGCTTTAACCGTCGCGTTTGCAAGGGTTAGTTTCGCGTTTGCATTCAAAGTCAACGAC
>JAGBDD010000266.1 GCA_017937685.1 Thermoguttaceae bacterium
GCGTCCGACCCCGCCTCGTCCCGCCGTCGTTCGCGGTCAAGCGCCCGGCCCGCGCCGGTAACCGCTCCGCGCCGCCAACGCCCATTTTACCGAAAAAATCCATTTTGCAACGGCTTACCCCTTTAACCGACGCGAACGCGTCAAGGAGCCGCCTATCGCAGACTAACGAAGCGCAACGATAAAATTGATACGAGTTTTCCGAAACGACGCGATTATCGGGATCGCGTCGTTTTTTTGCGCGTTTCTACCAAGCGTTTTCCCCAAACCGCCCAAATTAACGTTTCGACGCGACGCCGGAGCCCCGACGCTTCGCAAAATCGAAAAAATTTGAAAAAAATTGCTCAAAACAGCTCGACGCGCTTGATTTTTCGCGGAAAATCCGTCAAAATAAAAGCGATTATTAGCGGCGACGCGGCGTTTTTGCGTCGGCGGTCGTCGTTTCCCCTTTCCCCTAATTTTCCGCATTAATATAAAGGAGCGATTATGCAAGCGAATCGTCGCGATTTTCTGAAGACCTCCGCGGTCGCGAGCGCCGGTTTTTTGGTCGGAGCCGGCAACTTCCGTAAACAAGCGCGCGCCTCGGCTCTCCAAAGCGTCGCGGTCGCCGGCGTCGGCGTCGGCGGCAAGGGCGGCGGCGACATTACGCACGCCGGTTACTACGGCAAAGTCGTCGCGATCTGCGACGTCGACAAGCGCACCCTCGACGGCAAAGGGAACGAGTTCAAAGACGCGAAAAAATACGTCGACTACCGCGATATGTACGCCGAAATGGGCGACAAGTTCGACGCCGTTACGATCGGCACGCCGGACCATATGCACGCGATCCAAACGGCCGCCGCGATGAAGATGGGCAAACACGTCTACACGCAAAAACCGCTCACCCGCACCATTTACGAAGCGCGTTGGCTCACCGAACTCGCCAAGAAAACCGGCGTTTGCGCGCAAATGGGGAACCAAGGGAGCGTCGACGACGGCCTCCGCAAAAACGCCGCCCAATACCGCGCCGGCGTTATCGGCGACATTTCCGAAGTCCACGTTTGGACGAACCGTCCGATTTGGGCGCAAGGGCCGAACCGCGCGATGACGATGGAAAAATTCGCCGCGCAAATTATGAAAGACGATCCGGAACTCGCCGAAGACGAAATCGCCGACAAGAAAAAACAAATCGCCGACGCGCTCAAAAACCTCGATTGGGACGCTTGGCTCGGCGTCGCGAAAAAACGCGAATATTGGCCGGGCATCTACCACGCCTTCCAATGGCGCGGTTGGTGGGACTTCGGCACCGGCGCGCTCGGCGATATGGCTTGCCACAACGTCAATATGATCTTCAAAGGCGTTCAACTCGCGAACCCGACGAGCGTCGTCGCGACCAGCTCCGGGCACGACTTCGACTCCTTCCCGGCTCGCTCCGCCACCGAATTTGAGTTCCCGGCCAACGATTGGCGCGGCCCGATCAAGTTCTTCTGGTACGACGCGGAACAAACGCCGGATAAATCCAAAATGGCCGAATACGGTTTCAATAACGTCGGCGGCAACAGCACGTTCGTAATCGGCTCCAAGGGCGCCGGGCTCGACGGAACGTTCCGCGAAAAGGGCGGCAAAGAAATTCCGCGCCTGAAGGAAGAGGATACCGATTTCGTTATCGCGCCGATCGACGAACAAGGTCGCGGCGACGACGCCCGCCACAAGTACGAATGGTTCAACGCCATTTGGGAAGGGAAACCGGAAATCTGCTGGTCGAACTTCGCGAACCACGCCGGGCCGCTCACCGAAACGATTCTCCTCGGCAACCTCGCGATTTGGGCCGCGCCGAAAGCCGGCGTCAAGGGCGAAAAGATCGAATGGGACGCCAAGAACCTCAAGATCACGAACCTCGACCAACTCAAAACGCCGGGGCTCGCCGAACTCGTCAAACCGAATTATCAAAACGGTTACGACAAGATCGACGAACTCTTCTAATCCTTGCGCGCGAAAAGTCGACGCTCGCCCGCGTTCCCCGTTCTTAACCGACGTCGGGAACGCGCCGACGAGCGTTCGACGCCGAGCGCAACGTTAGCGTTTTCGTTTTCCGAAACCGCGTCGCCGACGACGTTCGCCGAACGCCGCCAAGACGCGGTTCCTTATTTTACCCTATTTTACTATTCCCCCCGATTTATGAAAAAATTTGTCGTTCGATACGGCGCGATGCGGTCGCTTGGGGTCGTCGAATGCGGCGACGAGGCGGCGCGCGGTTTCTTTCACGGCGTTAAGGTCGTCGTTCGGACGGCTCGCGGTTTGGAAGCCGCGACAATTCTTTGCGAAACCGACGACGAAAAACTCGACCGACTCCCGAATCGTCCCCTTCCCGTCGCGTTCGAACGCCGCGCCGACGAGTCGGACGAAAACGAATTGCTGAAGATTAAAGCCAACGAAAAAGACGAATTTGAACGCTGTTTGAAAATTATTCGCCGAATGAAAATCGAAATGACGCTCGTTCGGGTCGAACGCGTTCTCGGCGGCGAACGCGTCGTCGTTTATTACGTCGCCGACGGGCGCGTCGACTTCCGCGAACTCGTCCGAGCGTTGGCCGCCGAGTTCCAAACCCGCGTCGAAATGAAGCAAATCGGCGTTCGCGACGAAACGAAACTCCTCGCCGACGTCGGCGATTGCGGACGCGAAGTTTGTTGCAACACGTATTTGGTCGCGATGCCGCCCGTTTCGATGAAGATGGCGAAGTTGCAAAAAGCGACGCTCGATCCGACGAAAGTTTCCGGACGCTGCGGTCGTCTAAAGTGTTGTCTTCGTTACGAATACGATTTTTACAACGAACTGCAAAGCGCGTCCCCGGCGATCGGGGAAGCGGTCGGAACGCCCGACGGACGCGGAAAAGTCGTCGCGCTCGAACTCTTCGCGCAACGGGTCGTCGTCGAATTGGAAGATGGAGGGCGGCGCTCGTTCGCGGTCGACGAACTCGACCGGCGCCGACGTCCGCGTCGTTGCGAATATTCCGAATACGACGGCGAAACCGGCGAGCGCGCCCCGAACGAACGCCGTTCCAAACGGCGTTTTCAACCTCGCGACGGCGAAAACGCCGCGAAAGAACCGCGTCGCGACGAACCGAAAACGCCCGACGCCGCCGAAAATTAACGGCGTTGAGCCCGCGCCGTCAAGTATTCGAGCAACGCTTTGTCGAACGGAACCGACGTGTCGAGTTCGACGAAATCGAACTTCGCGTTCGACGCTTCGCGCCGGAACCGTTCGCGAAACTCGGATAGAGCCGCTTCGTAATCGCCGCGAATCGAGTCCGCGTCGACGACGATCCGCTCGCCGGTTTCCGGGTCTTCGAGTTCGACGTCGCCGCGAAACGGAAATTTGACCTCCGCTTCGTCAAGAATGTGAAAGAGAATAACGTCGTGCCCGGCGTGTCTCAAGCGGTAAATCGCCCGCAACGTTTCCTCCGGGTCGCCGA
The DNA here is from genome assembly GCA_017937685.1 of Thermoguttaceae bacterium. GTDB lineage: Bacteria > Planctomycetota > Planctomycetia > Pirellulales > Thermoguttaceae > RUG369. Next base: position 3,449 of record JAGBDD010000266.1, read on the forward strand.
GAAGGTCGGAGAAGATCATCGTCAACGAAGCGCGCTTGAGCATTCCGGCCAACTGCGTCAACGCCGCCGCGACGTCGGTCGTTCCGCTCGGTTCGAGGTTCGCCAGCGTCGACAGAATCGACGCGAAGTGCGAACGCTTCGACTTCGGCGGGAGCGAACGTCGGATTTTCTCGTCGAACGCGACCAAGCCGACCGGGTCTTGCCGCCCGATCATTAGGTAACAAAGCGCCGCCGCCAACGAAATCGCGTATTCGAATTTCGACGTTTCTCCGGAACCGACCGCCCGTCCCATCGACGCGCTCGCGTCGACGACGAGCCAACCGGTCATATTCGTTTCGGCTTCGTATTTTCGGACGTAATATTTGTCGGTGCGGGCGAAAAGTCGCCAGTCGATATCTTTAGGGTCGTCGCCGCGCTCGTATTTGCGGTGTTCGCTAAACTCGACCGAAAAGCCTTGCAGCGGGCTCGCGTGCAGGCCGTGCATAAAGCCTTTGACGATAAACTGCGCTTTCAGGTCGAGTCGCTTGATCGTCCGCGCGACCTTCGGATCCAAATAAGATTCGCTGTTTCGCATCCGTTCTTTCGCTTTTCCGCTTCGTTTGCGTCGAAAAATTCCGTTCGTTCGAAAAGGGAAAAACGCCGCCCCCGATTAAAGAGGCGACGTTCGCGCTCCCCGACGCCGCGTCGAGCGGCGCCGCGCCGTCAGACCGACTCCGTCATCTGGAAGATCGGCAACAGCAACGCGATAATGATGTAAAAGACCGCGCCCGCGAGGACGAGAAGCATCATCGGTTCCAGGAGGCGCACCATCACGTCGATTTTTTTCGCCAAGTCGCGTTCGAGCGATTCCGAAAGGTTGAGCAACACCTTTTCCAACGTGTTCGACTCTTCCGCGATCGAAATCATCGTCATCGCTTGCGGCGGAATTAGCCCGCTGTCGGCCAACGGTTTCGACAACGGTTCCCCCGCCGAAACGCAGTCGACCGCCTTTTCGACCGCTTGCTGCATCAACGCGTTCCCGGTCGAGCGCGAACTAATTTCAAGCGCGCGCAAAATCGGAACGCCGTTTTGCAGGAGCGTTCCCAAAACACGGCAAAGTTTCGAAACGCAGGCGCCCTGCGCGACCGGGCCCAAGACCGGCAACCTCAACTTCCAACGATCCATCGCGCGGCGGCCCGCTTTTGTTTTCATCTGAATCCGCAAGCCGACGAAAAGAACGAACATTACCCCAAGCGCGTAAAGCCCGTATTTTCCGCAAAAATCGCGGAACGCCAAGAGCCAAACGGTCGCGATCGGCAGGTCTTTGCCGCTGTCGACCAACGACTGGAACATCGGCTCGAACTTCGGAACGAACGCGATCAACAACACCGAAACGATTAAAATCCCGACGGTTAGCAAAACGGTCGGGTAAATCATCGCGCCGGTAATTTTCGAGCGAATTTCCGCTTGATCTTCCATAAACTTCGAGGTGCGTTTCAGCGCGTCTTCAAGGAACGCCCCTTCCGACCCGGCGCGAACGACGCTGATCGTCAGGTCGTCGAAGACTTTCGAGTGCGACGCGAACGCCGCGTCGACGCTTTGCCCGTCGGCGATCTGCTCGCCGATGTCGGCGACGACTTCGCGGAGGCGCGGGTGCGGCGTCTGTTTCCCGAGCGCGCTAAAAGCGGTCAAGACGGGAACGCCGTTTTCGAGAAGTTCGCTCAACTGCGTCAAAAAGGCGGCGATGGCGGTCGCGGGAGGCTTGCGAGCGAACCACTTCGAGACGTCGACGTCGTTTTTATGCGCGTCCTCGACCGAAATCGGGAAGAGGCGTTGCGCCGCCAAACGGTCGAGAACGTCTTTTTTGGCGTTCGCCGTCATATGCCCGACGACGTCTTTTCCGGCGCTGTTTTTCGCTTTGTATTTAAAATCCGGCATAAAATTTTCGCGTTGTTCGGAGGGGGGAAAGGGCGTTCGCCGTCGAAGCGCGCCTGTAAAAACGTCGGCGCGCTCGACGGCGACGCGGGGCTCAGCCGATCAGTTTTTCGTAAAGCTCGGCGTATTTGCGCGCGCTCTGTTCCCAAGAGAGGTCGAGCGACATCGCCGTTTTCATCATCTTCGCCCAATCGTTCGGACGACGGCGGTAGCAGTGGAGCGCCCAATGCATCGCCTTGGCCATATCCTCGGCGGTTCCCCAATAGAAGACAAAACCGTCGGCGACGCCCGCGTCGATGTTTTCGTCCGACGCGTTGACGACGGAGTCGCGGAGGCCCCCGACGTCGCGAACGAGCGGAAGCGTTCCGTATCGGAGCGAGTACATTTGATTGAGACCGCACGGCTCGTAACGGCTCGGCATCAGGAAGACGTCGGCGCCCGCCTCGATTTGGTGCGAAAGCTCGACGGAAAAAGTTTCGCGAACGGCGAAGTTTCGCGGATAACGAGCCGCCAAGCGTTTAAAACGGTCGGCGAGGACGCGGTCGCCGGACCCGAGAATCGCGAACTGCACTTTTTCCTTCTCGATAAACTCGCCCGCCAAGTCGGCGATCAGGTCGAGCCCCTTTTGTTCGTCGAAACGGCTGACGACGCCGAAAAGCGGCGTTCGCGCTTCGACCGGAAGCCCGAGCTGCTCTTGCAACGCGGCCTTGCACTTCGGTTTGTTTTCGAGAACCGTGTCGGCGTCGTAATTCGCGGCGAGGAAAGGGTCGGTCGCCGGGTTCCAATCGTCGACGTCGACGCCGTTCAAAATGCCGGTCAAGTCGGCGGCGCGGTTTTGGAGAACGCCTTGCAACTTTTCGCCGAACGCTTCCGTTTGAATTTCTTGCGCGTAGGACGGGCTGACGGTCGTGATCGCGTCGCTGAAGACGATCCCGGATTTCAAGAGGTTCAGCTGTCCGTAAAACTCCATTTTATCGTAGGTGAAATAGCTCCAATCGAGGCCGGTCAGCTCCATCGCGCCGCGCCAAAACCGACCTTGGTGCCGCATATTGTGAAGCGTCAAGACGGATTTGATTTTGTCGAAGCGGTTCGCCGGGAGTTCCGGATCGGTCAAACGCGGACGCACGCCGAAAAACTCCGCCGGCGCGTTGGCGAACCGCGAACGCGATTTGTACGACGCTTCCAAAAAGACCGGAAGGAGCCCCGTTTGCCAGTCGTTCGCGTGCAAAATATCGACGTCGAGATCAAGCGCCCCGATTAGCTCCAAAACCGCGCGGCAGAAGAAGGAATAACGCTCGCAGTTGTCGCCGTAATCGACGCCTTGGTAATTGTAAAGCCCGTCGCGATAAAAATAATCGTCGTGTTCGATAAAATAAACGTCGACGTCGGAATCGGCGAGCTTCGCATGTCGGACGCCCGCGCCCTTGACGACGTTTCCGACGCGAACGTCGAGCGCGACGTTGCGAAGAGGGGTCAAACGTTCGCCGGAACGCTCGAAATATTCGCGAACGCATTTGTACAGCGGCGTTACGATCGTCGCTTTATGTCCGAGTTGAGACAGCGCTTTCGGCAACGCGCCGCAGACGTCCGCCAACCCGCCCGTTTTGGAAAACGGCGCCGCTTCGCTGGTCGCAAATAAGATATGCATCGTTTCTCCTTTACCGTCGCGGACGCGGCGAGCGTTGAAAAACGTCCGCGTCCGTTTTTTCGAAAATCAATATTGTCCGACGTCGAGCGCAAGTTCGCGCTCCCCGTCGCGGACGCGCCGCGATCCCGACGACGTCGTTTTTAGCGGCGCGCAACTTAGGAACCGTCGGCGTTTTGGGTAAAATAGCGAAACTAGCGAAAACAAGGAGCCGTCCCAACCGCCGACGCGGCGCGCTTTATTTTAATTTACCATAAATTGACGATTTGGAAAGTTGCGCGCGCCGGTCGAGCGGGCAAAATTCGCATTTTTTCAGTCTTAAGAAAATTTTGTCCGAAAAAAAGTTCCCTTCGCTTTCCGTTAAGTCGCTTTAATCGGCCCAAACGCAAGCTCGCCAACCGTTTTCGCCTTGACGCGCCCTCCTTAAACGCCGCGCCCAATTTGCCGATTATCGAGAAAAAAACGGAAAGTTCGATTTCGCGCCCTCGCGCCCCCTTGACGCGCTCCCCCTTTCCGGCTTAAAATAACGCCGGGAGCCGTCGACTTCGCGACCGTCGCCGCGTTGTTTCCGCTTTTGGATTTCCCTTTATTTTACCTTATCCCCCCCGTTCGCCGACGGCGCCGATTTCACCCGTTTTCCCCGTTTCGTTTATTTCGCCCGTTTTCACCGTTTTACCGTCGCCCCGTTTTTAGCGGCGAACGTCGGCGCTTTCGTCGACCGTTCGCGCCCCGTCCTCCTATGCGCGCGCTCAAAGCAAAAGAAAACAAGATTTGGATTACCCGTCCCTACGACCCCGACGTCGTCGCTCGACTCGCGAAGCAAACCGGCGTTTCGCCGATCGTCGCGCAGGCGCTCGTCGCTCGCAAGACGACCGAACCGGAAAAGATTCTTCTTTTCTTGGCGCCGCCTAATCTTTCGCGCGGACTTTACCCTCCGGAACGTCTCCCCGGTTGCGCCGAGGCCGCTCGCGTCTTGGCCGACGCCGTCCGCGCCGGGAAAAAAATCGTCGTTTACGGCGACTACGACGTCGACGGAATGACGGCGACCGCGATTCTGCTTCAAGCGATTCAAACGGTCGGCGGCAACGTCGGCTATTACGTCCCGAATCGGCTCGAAGAGGGGTACGGTCTCAACAGCGCGACGCTCAAACGCCTCCGCGAAGACGAAAACGCCGACGTCGTCGTTACGGTCGACTGCGGAATCACCAGCTTAAAAGAAGCGGAATACGCTCGCGAAATCGGGCTCGAACTAATCGTTACCGACCACCACACGCCGATCGTCGACCCGGAAACCGGGAAGCAAATTTTGCCGGACGCCGCCGCGATCGCGCACCCTCGGCTGGAAATCGACGGCTTTCCCCCTTATCCTTGTCCGGAGCTTTGCGGCGCCGCGGTCGCGTTGAAGCTCGCTTGGGGGCTCGGCAAGGAAATGGCGGGCGGCGAAAACACGGCGCCGGAAATGCGCGCCTTCCTCATTCGCGCCGTCGGGTTGGCCGCGCTCGGCACCATCGCCGACGTCGTTCCATTGCAGGACGAAAACCGCACGATCGTTCGCTTTGCGTTAGCGCAAAGTTTCATTAGCGACATGCCGCTCGGGCTGAAATACTTGATCGAAGTCGCCGGAATCAACCCGAATAAAAAGCTGACGAGCGAAGACGTCGGTTTCTCGATCGCGCCGCGCCTCAACGCCGCCGGTCGCGAAGTTTTGCACGAGCGTTCGCCGAAAGACGAAGAGGACGAACGCAACTGGCAGATCGCGAAATCGCTCCTTGAAAACCCTTGCCGACTCGCGGTCGCCGGGCAGATGGGACTCGCGAGTCTCGGCGTCGAGCTGCTCGTTACCGACCGTCCGGAGCGCGCCCGCGAACTCGCGCCGTTCGTCAACAACCTGAACGCGACGCGCCAAAAGTTGGAACGCAAGATAATGGCCGACGCGCTCAAAATGATCGAGGAAGACTTCGCCGACGCTCCGGCGTTCGTTTTGGCGAGCCGCGATTGGCATCCCGGCGTCGTCGGCGTCGTCGCGGGCCGCTTAGCCGAACGGTTTTACCGTCCGACGGTGATGATCGCGCTGCGCAACGCCGACCCGAGCGCCGGTTCCGCTCGCGGCGTTCCGGACTCGAACTTCAATCTTTACGACGCGTTCGACGCTTGTTCGGAACATCTCGAACGCTTCGGCGGACACGCGGCCGCCGCCGGACTCGGAATCAAAGAGGCGAACATTCCGGCCTTCCGCGCCGCGTTCTGCGATTACGTCGAGGACCGTTTTTCGCCGCAGGAACGCGTTCCGAAACTTTACCTCGACGGCGAGTTCCCGTTCTCGGCGCTGAACTTCCAAGCGGTTTCCGACCTCGACAAGATGTCGCCGTTCGGCGCGGAAAATCCGCGACCGATTTTCGCCGCTTACGGCGTTTCGCTCGTCGGAACCGCGCGTCGCGTCGGCGGCGGAAAGCCGAAACCGGGCGCGCCTCCGGGAGAACAGCCGGTCGGGCGCACCTTCTCGGGACGTTTCCGACAATTTCACGACGAGCGGCGCGCCGTCGCGTTCGGTTGCGGCGATTGGGTCGACGAAATGAACGCGCTCGTCGAAGCCGACCCGAACGTCAAATTCGACGTCGCTTACCAAGTCGTCTTCAACGATTATTTCGGGCAAGTCGAGTTGCGCCTGCAAGATTGGCGCGTCGCCGAGTAACGCCCGTTCCCGCATACCCGTTATTCCCGGGCGGTCGACCAAATTTCCCAAACCGCCCCGTTTCCCCCGTTTATCCGAAATTTTAAGGAACCAACGATGCGTAAATTTTTCGCCGCCGCTCTTTCCTTCGCTCTTTTAGGCGCCGCGTTCGCTCTTTCCGCGTCGAGCGTCGCCGCTCAAGACGCCGCAAAACCGGCTCGAACGTTCGAGGAATACGTCCCTTGGCTCGCGCAAACCGGGCTCGACCTGACCGACTATCACATCCACCTGCGCGGCGGCATGACCGCCGAAAAAGCGGTCGAACGCGCTCGCAAAACCGGCCTCAAGAGCGGCGTTCTCGAGAATCACGGGCGCGACTGGCCGCTCTCGTCGAACGAAATTCTCGACAAATTTATCGCCGACGTCGAAAAATACAACGCGACGCTTCCGCGAGCCGAGCGCGTCAAAATTGGGATTCAAGTCAACGACCGCGACTGGTTCAAAACGATCGACCCGAAAATTTACCGCCGCCTCGACTACGTGCTCGCCGACACGATGATTATGGGCGTCGGCGCGGACGGCAAACCGCAAAAACTTTGGCTCCTCCCGAAAGATTACGAGACCGACGAAGACGTTTGGTTCGAACGCTACTTCCAACACTGCATGACGGTCGTCAACGAGCCGATCGATATTCTTGCCAACGTTACCTATCTTCCCGATTTTATCGCCGACCGTTACGACGAACTTTGGACGGAAGCGCGGATGCGAACGCTGATTCAAGCGGCGATCGACAATAACGTCGCGTTGGAAGTGCAAGCGGAATCGGCGTTTCCGAAACCGCGTTTCGTCGAGTTGGCGTTGGAAATGGGCGCGAAGTTGAGCTTCGGTTCGAACAACTTCGACGACGTGTTGAAAGATTCGTCCGCTTGGAAGGCGGCGATCGAGCGTTTCGAAATCAAAAACGAAAATCTTTGGCGCGACGGTCGTTGGGAAGCCGCGAAGTAAGCCGTTTCATTTCCTTTGACATTTGACGAAAAAACGGAAAACGCTCTTGCGTCCGCCGCGAAAAAACGTTAAACTCGCGCCGGACGCAACTTTTTTCCCGCGTTCCTGAACAATTTTCCCCTTTAATTAACGAACGACGACCCCCGACGAGGCAAGCGAAATGGCGACTCCCCAAGCGCAACAGCAAGCGATTTCAACGACTTCGGACGTTCGACGCGAACATTTGCGCGTCGTCGGCGCGCCGGAAACGCCGTCGACCGCTCCGAACGAAGTCGCCGTTTCTTTCGAGTCGACCGCGCTTTCGTCCGCCGATTCGGAGTCGCTTTCTTTCGCCCGCGACGTTCTCCTCTCCGAAAGCCGCGCGATTTTGGATCAAGTCGAACGCCTCGACCGCCGCTTCTGCGCCGCCGTCGAACTGTTGACGACTTGCTCCGGAAGCGTCGTCGTTACCGGGATGGGCAAGGCGGGCCTGATCGGGCGCAAAATCTCGGCGACGCTCTCGTCGACCGGGACGCCGAGTCATTTCCTTCACCCGGCGGAGGCGTTTCACGGCGATTTAGGAACGGTTCGTCCGGACGACGTCGTTTTGGCGTTGTCGTACAGCGGCGAAACGGAAGAGCTTTCGCAGATTTTGGCGCCGTTGCGTTCCCGTTCGATTCCGATTATTTCGATCGTTTCGTCGGCCTCGAGCACGTTGGGGCGGGCGTCGACGCTCGTTTTGGAAATCGGTTCTATCGAAGAGGCGGACGCGCTCCGTTTGGCGCCGAGTTCGAGCGCCGCGGCGATGTTGGCGGTCGGCGACGCGTTGGCGTTGGCGGCGAGTCGAAGTCGCAAGTTCCGAGCGGAAGACTTCGCGAAGTTTCACCCGGGCGGCTCTTTAGGTCGACGTTTAAGCCGCGTCGACGACCTAATGCGTCCGCTTTCGCAGTGCCGCGTCGCGTCGGACGCGCTTTCGATTCGCGAAATTTTCGTTTCCTGCCGCAAGCCGGGCCGCCGCGTCGGCGCGATTCTCTTGACCGACGCCGAGGGCCGTTTGACCGGCGTTTTCACCGACTCCGACTTGGCGAAACTCTTCGAAACGCGCGACGTCGATTTCTTCGACCGCCCGATTCGCGACGCGATGACCCGTTTCCCGTCGGTCGTTCGAAGCGGCGCACTTATGTCGGAGGCGATCGCGACGATGAGTTCGCGCAAGATTAGCGAACTTCCGGTCTTAGACGAACGCGGCGTTCCGCTCGGTTTGCTCGACGTCACCGACTTGGTCGACTTCTTCCCGACGCCGTTCGAGCCGGCGAACTAAACGTCGCCGCGCCCGCCGCTTAAACAAAAACGCCGTCCTTAGGCGGGTGTCCGTAAAACAGTTAAGCGTCCCTATGAAAAGTTCATAGGGACGCTTTTTTCGTAATCATGCGGCAGCGCCCAATGCTCCCTTGTGTAAAGCCGCCCAATACGCACTACACCGAAGGGGGTGTATAGAAGTGCGCCCTTTATCTGTTCGACAAATTGGAATTTACAGTTATCTATACTCATTTGGAATTTCGATATGAAATGTCTCACACAATAGCTTCACATCATGTACATCATTTTCATCAAATTCATATCCCAAATGGAACATTACTTGACTATATGGTTCAATACAAGAAACCTCTATCTCCTCAATTTTTCCTTTACCAGAAAAAGTTTCTACCGGAAAGTTATCCCCCTCATAAAGAATTTCACCTTCGCCCGTATATTCAAAACAATGCAAATCAACAATCCTGTTTTTCGCATCTTTCCATACAGTATGGTTCAATGTTGTATATTCCATCTTAATCTCATAAAAGTCATTAGCTTTCATTATCTCTATAAAGTTCTGATAATCTTTCTTTTCTACAAAAATATCAATATCGTTATGGACTCTTGACTGATGTCCAAGCAACGCATCTACCCCCCAGCCACCATCAAGAAAGACTTTAATCTCGGCATCTATCGCGAGTTGAAGAATCTGTTTTACATCTGTAATATTGACCATCTTATCATCTCCACAAATTCAAGTTTGTCGAACTGTTTGTTTTCAGTTTATCATGAAAAGTGAAGTTCTACAAGAACAGGCACAGAGCAAGCCGCTGTGCCTGTTAACTGTTTTATGAGCACCCGCCATTTGGGGCGGCGTTTGTTTTTTCTTGCGCGTTGAAGCGGCGGTTTTCCCGCTTTACTCGTCGGCTCGGGTTACTCGACCAATTCCAACGACGTCCAGAGGCTCGGGTCGTCCTCGATCGGGAACGGTTCGCCGAGTTGCAAGCCAAAGGCGCCGCGTTCCTCGTCGCGTTGCGAGAAATGCAAGCCCAGCCGCCGGAAGTCGGTCGGGTCGAACCCGGTCAGCGCCGACGCCGGAATCGCCGCCGAAAACGCGAAACCGTCGATTCGCCGCTCCGACGCCAACCGGAATTCGCCGACGTCGACCGGACTCGGCGACTCTTTCGCTCGATTAATCGGCGCCCAAACCGCGCTCGGTCGCTCCGCGTCGTCCGTTTTCCCGACAAACGGGCAAAATAGGAACTTATGGCAAAATCTACCGGCTCGTCGCGCCTCTTTCACGTCCCGAGCGTCGAGGCAAAGTCGCAAAACGTCGACCGCGTCCGCCTCCGTCGGCGCTCGCCGAACGACTCGTCGCCGTCCCGCGACGACCGTCGTAACGACCAAGCCGCGCGTCGCCCAAGCGATTCGAAAATCAAAAAACGCTTCGTTTTCCGCCGAACGCGGCGTCGTCGGGCCCGGTTCGCGCCCGCGTCCAAATCCGGAAGCGATTTCGCTAAGCGTCCAAAACGGAAGCCGATATTCCGTCGAAAGAGCCTCCGCTTTTAGCGAAGCGTCGCCAAACGTCGCCTTTTCCGTCGCTTCGTCGAGTCGACGGCACGGAAAAGCGAAACGAAAAAGAAAATTTTGAGGCAAATCCGCCATAATCGCCGACGCCGTTCGCGCCGCTCCTAAATTTTACGCGTTATTTTACGTTTCTCGACGCGCCGAACTTTCGCCGGTTTGCGCCGTCTTCCTATTTTACGCGTCCCAACGCCGCGCGACTTTCGCCGGTTTGCGCCGTCTTCCTATTTTACGCGTTCAAACGCCGCGCGACGTCGCCGAACTTTCGCCGGTTTGCGCCGTTTTCCCCTTTTACGCGTTCCAACGCCGCGCGACGTCGCCGAACTTTCGCCGGTTTGCGCCGTCTTCCTATTTTACGCGTTCCAACGCCGCGCCCGTTTTTTTATCTTAATTATTTCCGCCGTTTCACCGTCAAAACAGGAAAGATCGCGAAAACAGCGAAAATTTTGGAATTACTCCGGCTTCTTTTCCGTCGTTTTTTCGTTTTGCGACGTCGGATTAGGCTTCGCGTCGTCGGCGGCGCGTTCGGCTTGTTCCCGCATTTTCTTCATTTGATATTCGAGCAAAATTTTTTCGGCGTCCGTTTGGGCGCTTTCGCTCGAATAATGAAGCCAAGTCGAGGTCGCGTCGACCAACGCCAAGAGCGCGGCCCAACCGCTAAAAAAGAGGACGCCGAGCCAAGCGGAGGCCCACCAACCGGGCGCGTCCTGCGCCGGAACGTGCAAACCGACGAGCATCAAAAAACCGACGATCGCCGCCAAACCGCCGGTTTGCATACGTCGAAACGCTTGCCGTTTCAGAAATTCGAATTCTTTTTCCGGTTGCGCGCCGAACCTCGCCTTGGGCCGTCGGACGCGGTCGCGCTGTTCGCGAACCTGCCAAATTCCGAACGCCAAAACGAATCCGGCGACAATTACCCCGATCCAACGAACGGTCGAAATCGACGTTTCCGCGAAAATCGTCGCCGCGCTCGCCCAACGTTCGAGATCGCCGAAAATAAGTCCGCGCACGCTCCCGCTCCTTTCCCCGTTTTGCGTTAACTTAGTAAAATCGGGTCGACTTTGCGCCCCGTCGCCGCAAACGCGTCGCGACGTTCTTAGTTTTGGGTTATTATACACGTTGGGCGCGGTTGACGCAACGTTTTTTTCTGTTATAATTTGATTATCTTACGAAAAGAAGCCGTTTTTGCGCTTCTCGCGGTCGTTTTTTTTCGCGCCGCGACGTTAAAAGGGGCGATTAGCTCAGTTGGTTAGAGCGTCTGGTTTACACCCAGAAGGCCGCAGGTTCGAATCCTACATCGCCCACTGTTTAGCTTTTTCTAGCGTTGTCTAGAAATGTTTCTAGATGTATCTAAATGTATTCTGTTGTTAGGGTAAGCGTAATTTTTACGGGGCTCTGTTTAGGCGGCTTTAAACGCTAAATATGGGTTACGCTTTCCCGGTTTTGGTCTCTTGTGGGACGCGGACGGGGACTCGCTCTTTAGAGGGACTTTTTCGGTCGTTTTTGGGGCTCCGTTAGGGCGATTTTTGGGCCCGTTCGGAGGTCGTTTTCGAGGGTCTGTTTGAGGGTGGAAAGGTCTTATAGTGGCGCTTTTGGCGCTTTTTGGCGCTTTTTTTGTTGTAAGCGCTTAAAAAGTCGGAGGTTGCAAAAACGAAACGAGTGGCGCTTTTTGGTGCGATTCGCACCAAAAGTGGTGCGATTTTTGACGCGAAACGAGCGTTTTGGCGATTTTCGACCGTCGAAAACGTCCGAATAACGACGGGGAAGCGGCGCCGATTTTGCGTCGTGCGCGCGGCAAAAAGAAAGTCTTTCTACCCCCCGGCGGGGTTCCCTTCGCTCTCAAATGAAAAATTGGGGTCGGGAGTACCTTTGGAGCCCGGCGCGGTCGAAAGTTAGTTCTCGACTAACTCTCGCGGCCAATCGCTACCGGCGCGGTCGACTCAATCCGGCGGCCCGCGCGGCTTGCGCGACCGTTCCGGTTTGCGCCGTTTTCCAACTCGACGCAAGCCGCCGCGTTAACGCGACCGTTCCGGTTTACGCCGTTTTCCAACTCAACGCAAAGCGCCGCGTCGTTCCAGATTCTCTAAACGCTCGACGACGCGAACCGGTAACAAGCGGAAAGACGAAGAGCGCCCGTCGACGAACGCCTTCGTTTCGACCGGTCGAACGGCAAGACGCGGCGGAAGGTCGGAGCCGTCGTCGAGCCGGGAACGGTCGGCGAACCCGACGGCGGGCCGTTGAAATGTAAGGCTTGGACAAAATAGAAAAAACAAGTCGTCGAGGCAAAAGAAAAAGGCAAGGTCGTTTCTCCTTGCCTTGGTTGGAAGCGTCGAGCGTTCGACGGCGCGGCGTTAACGCGGCGACTTCCGAGCGTTCGCGTTTCCGGAAGCGCGAACGTCGAACCGCCCGACTTTAACGCTTCGCGTCGGAAGCGCCAAACTTTCGGCCTTAATCGCGACTTTGCCGCGTTCGTCTTCGTCGTCTTCCGGGCGAACGAGGATTTCCGCGCCGTTCACGGTCGACGGTCGAACGACGCGACGCGTTTTCGTCCAGTTCGCGGCCTCCGCCTCGATTTCTAAAACGGTCGCGTCGACGATAATTTCCGCGTCGTCGCCGACTTCGCTTCGTAAAGCGTTCAAAAGGTCGATAAGATTTCCTAATCGCATTTTCGTTTATTCCTGTTTAACTCGTTGTCTCCGTTTAACTTGCCATTACCGCTCCGGCTTAAACCGACGTTACGGAACGTTTTAAAGGCGTTTTTCCGTTTTTTCGCGTCGTTTTGGCGGTTCGCGGGGCGTCGCTCGACGGCGGCGACGTTTCCGGAAGCGCGACCGGCTCGACCGACGACGCGACCGACGGCGGCGACGGCCCCCAAAACGGCGCGTCGGGTTCGGGCGCGTCGCCGTCGTCGAGGATTAGCGCGATTCCGGTAGGTTCGCAACCGCCGGGCGGATAAACGAGTTTCGCGCCGAGAATTTCGACCGGAAGGCGGCGGTCGCGCTTGACGACGACGGACAAGGAAGAGTGCGCCGCGTCGTTGCGAAGCGCGGTAAGCAACGTTAATATTGTGTTTACGTTCATCGTTTCACCTCAAACGGCTTGAAGAGTTGCGTTTATCTCTATTATAAACGTTAAGCCTTTTAAATCAAGACGTTTAAGAGCGCGTCGCGTCGGTTTGCCCAAATTTACCGCGTCGCGGGGGGCGACGGCGGAACGAAAACGGCGTCGGAGCGGTTTCGAGCGGCGCGGCGTCGAAAAAAGTTCGCGACGTTCGCCGCTAAGCGACGTTTGCGGGGCCGGTCGGGTCTTTCGTCGTTTCGAGCGTCGAACGCGTCAAACGAGCGAATAGGGCCGTTTCCGGCGATTCGAAGGAAAAGAGCGATTTTCGACGCTCCGGCGGGCGGCGAAAGCGTCAAAATAGGCGGTTCGGGCAAAGTAGAGAGCGCCAAGACGGCGTTTTCGGGCAAGCGGAGAACGTCGAACCGCCTCTCGGTCGTTCGAGAAGAGAAACGCGCCGTCGGAAGCGACGGGGCGGCGAGGGCGTTTTCCTCTTGCCGGGGCAAAAGGAAAAAGGCAAGGGCCGCGAACGCGCGGCTCCGGTTCCGAGCCGTCGGGGCAAAAGAAAAGGCAAGGTCGTTTTTCCTTGCCTTGTTTCGAGTGTTGGAAGCGTCGAGCGGTCGGCGGCGGGGTCGTTAACGCGTCGCCGGTTTCGCGTCCCGCGCGGCGGGCGGTTCAAGCGACGTCGAGAACGTCGAACTCCGCGTCGAGAACGTCGGGGTCGCGGTCGACGTCGGGTTCGCCGAACGCGCCGTCGGTCAAGAGTCGCGAAAAGTCCGCTTCGTTCGCCTTCAAGTAGTGCCGAGCGGCGACCGTCGGCGAGTGTCCGAGCAGTTCGCCCGCGACGTGCGGCGGGACGCGGTTTGAAACGTCTTTGTCGCAACTCGCCCGCAAGTTTTGGAAGAGACGCGGCCAAGGTTCGATTCCGGCGCGTTCGAGCGTTTTTAGGAACGGTTTTCGCATATTCGCCGCCGTCAAGCCGCGTCGGAAAACGAAGTCGTCGCCGTCGACGGGGGCGCCGATCGCTTCTTCGCGCTCCGACTTCAACGCGCGAAACTCGCGCTCCAGCTCCGGAAAGAGCGGATACAAGCGTTTGTCGCCGCCTTTGTAACGCTCCGTTTTCGGCGAACGTATCGTCAAGCGCCGCCGTTCAAAATCGACGTCGCGCCAACGCAGTTCGCGCGTTTCGCTTTCGGCGCGGGCTCCGGCGTATCGCATAAAGACGAAGAGCGTCCGTTGTTCTTGCGACGGGCAAGCGTCCAGAATCCGCGCCGACGCGTTCCAGTCGACGTAAAAGATTCGGTCGCGGTTGACTTGGCTTCCTCCGCGAATTTTGCGGAACGGGTTTTCTTCGACCAGTTCGTTTTCGACGCCCCAATTAAAGAGCTTTTTCAGGACGCCGAGCCGTTTCGTCCAGGTCGCCTCCGCAAGGCGCGACTTCAACCGCTCGACGTACTCGAACGCGTCGCGACGGTCGAACTCGTTCGCCCGCGTTTCGGCGCCGACTTCCGCGAGAAACGCTTTTAAAATGCAATCGTCCGTCCGTCGCGTCGAGTCTTTTAGCGTTCGTTTTTTCGCGTCGACGTAACGCCGGTAAAGCTCGCCGAGCGTTTCGCCCTCCGCGACGTCGATTAGGCCCTTCGCGACGAGCCGACGTTTGAAGTCGGGGCGAGCCGTCAACGCCTCTTCCCAACGCGGCGCGAGCGCGTCGCCGACGCGCGAACAGCGTTCGATTTCGTTCAGAATCGACGCGCACTCCAGCGCCGCCTCCGACGTATAATCGACGCCGGGCAAGTAAAGGGAGCCGCCCGTTTCCAAAACGAGTTCGTATCCGCGAACGCGTCGACGTTTGCGCGGTTCTTTCGGGTAATATTTCGTTTTCAGTCGCATCGTTCGCCGTTCTCCTTGTTTTCGTCGCCGATTTCGTTTTCCGTTCGATAATATCGGTTTCCGCGCTTGACGATAACGCCTTCGCGCAAAAAGCGCTTTAAGATTTCGTCGCGCCGACTCTTGCCGACGTCGGTTTTGAAGTAGGCGACGGCCCGCGCGAGCGTCGTTTTGGTCGCGCCCGCGTCGGAGTTTTGCAGGCGTTCGACCGTTTCGAGCGTTTTCAGTTCGTATTTGTCGTAAAAGGCGCCGCCGGGCGAACCGCCGGTTTCTTCGAAGCGGAGGACGTTCAAGGTCGTTTCGAAGGAGTCGCAAAAGAGCCGCGTAAGCGCCGCCGCCTTGCGAACCGATTCGACGTCGATTTCGCGAACCGGGCCCGAATCGTCTTCGTCGTAGACTTCGCCCGCCGCCCAACGGACGACGCTAACGAGCGCGGCGAGTTGCGCCAAGGTCTTGTGCGCCTTGCGTCGGTACGTTCCCGCCGTCGTCGCGCCCAACGTTCGAAGGCGCTTCGTCGTCGCGTCGAACTCGCGCCGAACGCGCCGGAGTTCCGCTTGCGCCTCTTGCGAAAAAACGAGTCGTTTTTCGTTCTCAAACGTCGCGATTTTCTTAACGACGTTCGAATAAATTTCGCGAACGAGTTTGTCGGGCGGCGCGGTTTCGCGTTGGGTGTCGTCGTTCCAAGGAACGAAAACCCAAAGGAAGCGGTGTATGTACCCTTGCGCCTCGACCGCTTCGTTATCGCGCAACGACGCGAGAAGCGCTTTCGGTTGGAACCCGCCGACGACGGTAAGCGCCGACTTTTCCGAAACGACCGTTTCTTTCGCGTCGTCGCTCCGAATCGACGACGACAGGTTCCCTTCGATAAGCTCGATATAGCGCGACGTGTCGCGGGCGTTCGCCTTCGAGCCGTAAGCCGAAAAATGCTTCGCGCCTTCGTCGACGCAAGCGAGCAAGCCGCCCAAAACGCCTTCGCGGATATTGTCGCTCATTTTGCGAAGCGCGGCTTCCGGCGTGAAGTCGCGCGTCAAGACGACCGGGCGCCGTTCGCGCGTTTCGTTTTGGAACTCTTCGTCGAACCGTTTTTGGACGTCGGCGAGCGGCGCCAAAACGTCCTTCAACACGTCGGACTTCGACGCGCCGGGTTCGCCGACCAGAAACGCGCAAACGTTCGGCGCGGTGCCGAATCGGTCGTTTTGCGGTTCGTCGAAAAGGAAGCGTCGCCCGACCGCCGCGCCGAGAACGGCGAACGCCGCCGCCAAATACGCCGTTTCCGGAACGCCGCGAATCCGGGCGCAATCTTTCGCGAAGTCGGTTATCGGGAACAAGTCCGCGCCTTCCGGAACGTCGGGCGTTTCCTCCGCTTCTTTGCGTCGGCGATTCAGTTCGGCGCGACGTTCGGCGGCGTCGCGTCCTTCGAGCGCGGCTCGCGCCTCTTCGAGGTCGTCGTTCGACGCGTCGGCGGGCGGTTCGTCGGGGGCGTTTCCCTCTCGCCGGGGCAAAGAAGAAGCGGTTTCGGAGTCGGGGGCGTTTCCCTCTTGCCGGGCAAAGAAAGAAGCGTCGAAAACGAACGGGCTCGATTCGGCGGTCAATTCGTCGAGCGAACGAGCGAAAAGCGCTTTCCGCTCTTCCTCCGACTTGCCTTTCGCGTCCTCGCGCAAGTCGTCGACGAAGTCGGCGACGTCGTACTTCTCCGGCGCCGGTTCGTTCGTTCCGGGCCGCTTGAACGCGACCGTCTCGCCGATCGACGAAACGACGGGCCGAAAAACGACGATTTTCGCCGCGATTCCGGCTCCGGCGACGATTTCCGCGAACGTTCGCGCCGCCGCTTCGCCCGGTTCGTCGGCGTCCGCGAAATAGAAAACGCGTTCGCGACCGCGCAAATAATCGACGTATTCGCTCCAACGTTTCGCGGCTTTCGCGCCGTTCGGAAGCGTCGTCGCGACGGCGGCGTTCTCGATTCCGACGCGTTTAAAGAGAAAACGCAACGCGTCGGCGCACTTTTCGCCCTCGACGACGCAAACGGTTCGGCGCGTCGCGTCGAGCAGTTCCGGCAAGTTATACGGCGGGACTTTCTCGCCGTTCAAGCCTTTTTCGAACCGCCCGTCGACGACGCGACCGAGCGAAAACGTTTTCTTCGCCTTGCCCGTCGTTTCGTCGACGTACCCCGGCCAAACGAGCCGAACGACGCGCCAACGTTCGACGCCGTTTTCGTCGCGATAACGATAATCGTTTTTCTTCGGCGGGGTTTGCGTCGAGTTTAACGGTTTTGACGGCGCGAAACGCTTCGTCGGAGCGGTCGAAGCTCCGGCGGGCGGCGCGAAACCGAGTTCGTCGGCTATCGCGCGAACGGCGCCCTTAAAATCGACGTCCAGCGCCCAGATTACCGAGTCGACGACGCCGCCGTTTCCTTGGTTGTAACATCGATTGCAAAAAACGCGCCCGGCGTCGGGGTCGGTAACGCGAAAACGGTCTTTTCCTCCGCACTTTGGGCAAGGAAAATGACGGTTCGGGTTCGCGACGGCTTCCGCCGGAACGCCGCAAAGTTTCGTTAAAATACGCGCGTGAAACGGTTTAATCGCTTCTTTAAAATCTTGCGCGTTTCGATAGGGAGAAAGAGTCGCGCCGCTTGACATTCGCTTGGCTTTCGGTATAATTTTCGTTGAACCTTGAAGGAGCCGGGGGGCGCGTTCGTTTTTTTCGCCCCCCGGTTCCGTTTCGCTCGACCGTCGCGGCGGTCGCGTCAAGCGTCGGCGGTTCCGATTTCGGCGCCGTCCGCAAGCCACTTGTCGAGGTTCGCTCGCGCGATGACGTACCGGCGCCCGATTCTCTTCGCGCCGACCCGAACGGAGCCGTTGCGGAGTCCTTTGGCGAGCGTCGCCGGAGCGACGCGCAAATAGGCGGCGGCCTCTTCCAAATTAAAGACGCCCTTTTCGAAATTTTCTTGTCGATTGCAAACGCGGATTTTAGCCATATAGCCTCCTTTGCCTACTTTAAACGTCGCGCCGAACGCTCCGACGCGTTGCGACGCTTTTTCTCTTAACGTCGCAACGGTTACGACGCTTGGCCCCTATTAAACCACAAGAAAATCGAAATTCCGGGAAAATCGTTCAATTTCGCAAAAATTACCGCGTTTGGCGTCGTTTTTCTATACGGAGCCGCGCCGGAGTTCGTTTAGCGCCGTTTAGCCTAGGCAAAAAAGAAAGCGTCGACGGCGACTTTGCGCTTCCCGCCGCGTTATCGCAAGACGACTAGCCCGGTAGGGTTTCCGTCTTCGTCGAAAGTCGCTTTGACCCCGGCGGCGCGAACGGTCGAGCCGTCGGACGTTTCGACGAAAATTTCGAGCGCGTCGCCGTGTTCGTCGCCGAACGCTTCGAGCAGTTTCTTCAAAATCTCGATATTCATCTTCCGCCGCCTTCCTCTCTTGCCTCGCTTGCGCGTTCTCTTTCTCTTGCCTCGACCGCTTCTTTCGCGTTGTTTGCGCGTTCGCTTCCTCTTGTCTCGATCGCCTCTTTTGCGTCGGCGCGAAACTTCGCCGCGAACGCCTTCGCCTTTTCCGCTTGAAACGCGCCCGCGCCGCTTGCCTCGCTTACCTCGCTTACCTCTCTTGCGCCGGTCTCTTTTATCTCTCTTGTCTCTTTTGCGCCGTTTACCGTTTCCGCGTCGGCGAAGACTTCCGCGAACGTTCGAAAGAGCTTTTGGAGCGTCGCGACCGTCGCCGTCGTCGCGAACGTTTCCGCTTCGCCGACGCTTCCGGGTCGTTCGCCTTTGACCGCCGATTCGACCGTCGCCGTCGCGACGAACGCCGCCGCGTCGAGCGCTCCGATTCGAATCGATTCCGGAAGCCCGCGCAAGTCGAAGACGACGTTAAACGGTTCGAGCTTGCCGGGCCCGCGCCAATCGAGAACGAGTTCGTCGAAGCGAAACCGCGACTCCGCGACGCCGACTCCTTTCAACGTAACGACCGCGCGTTCGTCGGGGTCGCTTGCGATAATCGTTTTTTGGTTCATAGTCAATAAAGCGGCGTCAAGAGGGCCGCTCGACGTATCGCGCCGCGTACTTTGTCAACGCCGAGCGTCGAAAACGGTTAATCGGCGAAGCCTTTAAGCCCGATTTCCGGAACGTTCAAAACGAGCCGATAAGTCGGCGACGACGGCGCGACCGCTTGCGACTCGACCGGCGACGCTTCCGGAAGCGCGACCGGTGATTCCGGCGCGACCGTTTCCGTTTCCGGAAGCGCGACCGACGCGACTGCCGACGGCGCGACTTGTCGAACGCCGCACTCAAGCGCCGCGTTCGCGCCGTTGATGTACGCGACTACCGAGTTCCATAAAGCGGGGTTTCTCTTATTTATGATTCTTAATTTTTTAATCAATTCGTTTTCAGCGTTCATTGTGATTTCTCCACTATGTTCATAAATATACACTTTTCACCCTCTTTGTCAAGTGAAAAACTCGTTTCTCTTGACGTTTCCTTGACAGAGTTCAAAAGAGATGTTAAGATAACCTTAAAGGAGGGCTTGTTATGACAGGAACACCCGATATAAGCGTTCGTCTTCGCGACGTGCGAAGACTCTTGAAGAAGACATTGCGAGAAGTCGCCGACGACACCGGTATTACCGACTCGCATTATTCGTTTATGGAAAAAGGAAAACGAAAAGCAACTGAACGAACGATTAAGGTTATTTGCTCGATTTACGGAATAAACGAACGTTGGCTCCGAACCGGCGAAGGCGAACCGTTCGCAGCTCCGGCAACGAAAGAAAATCGTTCCGTAGAGGAATTAGCGTTGCTTGAAAAATTCCGTCGCTTCCCGCCGAACCTGCAAAAGGCGACGTTGGCGTTTTGCGATAGCATACTAGAAAGCCTCGACGCGGTTTGAACGCCGCCGACGCGACCGATTGAGAACCAAGGCAAGGAAAGAAACCTTGCCTTTCTTTTTGCCTCGACGACCGGAACCGTCGCGCCGATCGGCGCCGCGCTCTCGCTCCGACGACCACACCGCCGGAGCCGGTTCGAAAAGCCGAGGCAAAGAAAGAGAGCGTCGCCGCTCTAATCTTGCCTATCCTCTCCGACGCGTCTTCCTTACCTAACCGCGCCGCCTTCCCGATTCTTCGCGCTTTCGCTTAACGCTCTATTTTACGCCGTCGCCCCAAACCGCGCGACCGCCGCCGCTTGCTTGACCGCTCGACTTTGCGCCCTTCGCCTATTCGCCGTTGTTTTCCCGACCGCTCGACTTTGCGCTCTCCGCCTATTCGTCGCCGCTTGCGCTCCTTACGCGGTTCACGCTTCCCGGCTATTCGCCGCCGCTTCCTTAATCGCTCGATTTTGCGTTTCCGGCTTAACCGTCGCCGCTTTCCCGACCGTTCGACTTCGCGTTTCCGCTTAACTCGACGCTACTTATTTTGTTCGCCTATTCCGCCGATTTTAACCTTCCCCCGATTTCGCGTCAAAATCGACTTCGAAGCGCCCGAAAACGACGCCGCCGGAGCGCCGACGACGGAGCCGAGGCAAAAGAAAAAAGCGGTCGACTTCGAAGAGTCGCCGCCGCGCTTACCGCTTCCCCGCGCCCCCCTGAAAGTGGGGGTGGGTTCAAAAAATCGCACCACTTTTGGTGCGAATCGCACCAAAACGCACCACTCGTTTTATTTTTGCAACTTCGCTAATATCAATAACTTGCGTCAAAAATCGCACCAAAAAGCGCCAATCGCACCACCATAGACCCCCAA
>JAGBDD010000003.1 GCA_017937685.1 Thermoguttaceae bacterium
CCGTTTCGCGAGCGAGTTTTTCTTCGAGCGCGTCGAGTCGAGCGGCGTTTTGCGCGGCGGCGTCGAGGGCCGGGCGGAGCGATTCTTCGACGAAGCGTCGCTGCGTTTCGGCGAGCGTTTGCGCCCAACCGTCGCAACCGTCGCGGAGCGCTTTGTCGAGCGACGCGGCGAAGCGTTCGGCGGCGTCGAGGGAAAGCTCGGCGCTTTTTTGCGCGACGGCGGCGTTGGCTTCGCTCCAAAGCGCGGTTTGTTTTCGGGTCGTTTCCTCGAACGATTCGGCGACGGTCGCGAGAACGCGACGGGTTGCGTCGAGTTCCGTTTGGCGCGCGTCGGCGGCGACCTGCGTTTCGTCGGCGATGAAGCGGCCTTTCAACTCCGCGTCGACTAAACGGGAAACGTCGGCGCCGAGCGCGGCGTCTTGGCGGCGCGAAAAATAAAGGAGGAAGTAAAGGACGAAAACGAGCCCGAGCGCGAGCGCGGTTGTGTCGAACGCGATTTTTAAGCCCGCCGCCAACATTTCGCCGGTCGTTTCAAGTCGCGTTAAGTCGAGACTTCCGAGCGCGACGGTGATTCCGAGAACGGTGCCTAAAAAGCCGAGAATCGGAATCGCCCAAATGAACGCCTTGACGAGGCCGTATTCCGTTTCGCGGCGGTCGAACGCGTCGTCGGCGAGGAAGCGCAGCTCTTGGTCGAGATCGTCCGGGGAACCGCCGTATTGGAGGAAGTCGAGCGCGTCGCGCAACCGGCGAAGGAACGTCGAATCGCCGCGGACGGCGCGAGCTTTTTCGAGCGTTTGCAGGTAAGCGTCGACGTTGGCGAGCGGTTCTTTTTCGGCGCGTTTCGGAGGGAAAAGGCCGCCGTCGAGCGCGCGGCGTTCGCGAACCGAGCGGAAAATTTTGAAGCTCAAATCGCAAAGACCGACGCAAAACATCGCGACCGTCGCGTATTCGACCGGGTGCGCGGCGCAGTAACGGACGAGCGTTTCGTTGGCGATTAGTCCGCCGTTCAACGCGAAGTAAAAGGCGAACGTCGCGCCGAGGCCCCAAAGGATCGGCGAAGCGAGAAAACCGAGGAGTTGTTTCTTCATATCGCTAAAAAACGTCGTTAAAACGACCGATGTAAGCGGTTAAACGAAAAGGCGGCGCGCTAAAACGTCCGGGGAAAGGGAAATAAGGGAAAAGCGGAAACGTTCGCGGCGATTAAAAGTCGTACCAAAAACCGAAGCCGTATTTGCATTGGTGATTATGGTGGAATTGATACAAGTCGTCGCCGCCGTTGAAATATTCGAAACCGACGCGCATAAGGGCGTTGGTCGCGCTCCGCCATTGGAGCCCGATTTGCGCGGTAAAGTAGCCGCCGAAGTCGCGTTCTTCGTAAAGATGCGCGTGCGTCGCGAGGAACGGAAGCGCGGCCCAGTTCGACATATTCGGGTTAAACTGCGGCGAATATTCGAAACCGAATTGAAATTCGAGCGGGTCGGTCGTTTCGCCGGTGTGAAACGCTAAGTCGGCTTCGGCGTACATTCGGACGGCGTTGGTCGGCGTGAAGGCGAAACCGAAGAGAATCGAGTCGCGGGAATAGTGGACGCGCGGCTTAAAATCGTCCATTAGGTAGTTGTCGCCGAGGTGGGAACTGACGTGATAATAGCCGGTTTTGAACTGCCAGCGCTTCGTTCCGTAAACGAGCGGAACGCCGGCGCGGTAGTCGGTCGCGGCCAAGTTGCGATTCCGTTCCCAATCGAGACGCAGGAGCGCGGCGCCTTCGAGTTCGAGTTCCCAACCTTCCGGGCGAACGGTTTCGGTCGTTCCGTATCGGAAGATCGGGGCGCGTCCGCCGAGCGTAATATCCCAAAGCGTTCCGTAATCGTCGTCGTAAGTAATGACGCTCTGCAAGCGCGGCTCTTTGCGACCGGCCAAGTAGGACGGGTACATCAGCCCTTGCGGAAGGAGTTGCGGAACCCAAGTTTGCGAATCGGAGTCGGTCGCGAGCCAACGTTCGCGGAACGTGTCGCCGTCCTTGGCGGCGGTTTCGACCGGATAGCCGAAAAGGCCGGTCGAGTTTTTGCGTTCCTTTTCGGCGCGGGCCTTTTCTCGGCGCGCGAAAACGTCGGCGGTCGCGGCGTCGAGAAACGCGTTAGAGCCGACGTCGGCTCCGCTCGGCGGCGCGAAGACGGCGCCGCTCGTTTCGGGAGCGTAAGCGTCGTCGGCGTAATATTCCTCTTCGTAAACTTCGTCTTCGTAAGTTGTTTCGTCGTAAGTTGCGTCGTCGTAATACTCGGCGTCGCTTGGGACGGCGTCGAAATCGTCGATTTCCGTTCGCGGCGTCGCGAACGCGGTCGACGCGAGGAAAGCGCCGACGACGGCGAACGAAAGCGCCGTCGCAACGGGGCGACGCCGTCGCGGAGTCCGTTGGAAAACGTTGAATTTCAACATATTAAACTCGTTTTGCCGCGTTGGCGCGAAGGGGAGCGCGTCGCGTTCCGCTCCGACGTTGAAACAAACGCGGACGTTAAGTTAAGGGAAACGGGAAAAAGATACCGGCGCAAGATAACAAATTTTGACGGAACGCGCAACGGCAATTTTTCGCGGCGTTTTCGCGACGAGAAGAAAAAGGAGAAAGGAAAAAAGAAACGAAAAAGCCGCGCTTCTTCCGAACGAACGGAGGCGGCGCGGCGGAAAATCGAGTTAACGGTCGAAAGAAACGGCGCTTTAGAAAAGACATTTGAAACGGCTCGCGGCGGCGCGTTTGTCCGGAGCGTTCAAAATCGCCGCGCCGACCGAAAGGCGCTCGAAGCCGGAGTCGAACGCTTCGTCGCAGTTTTGGAAGTCGACGCCGCCGAACGCGAAGAGCGGAATCGACGGCTCGCCTTCGACGCGGTCGACGATCGTTCGCAAGAGCGCGGTTCCGGTCGGCGCGCCCGTTTGCGACGCGAAGACCGGGCCGACTTCGAGGAAGTCGAGAACGCCGAGTTCTCCGGCGCGAAGGCCCGCCTCCGCTTCGTCGAGCGTCGAAACGGTCGCGCCGAGAAGCGCGTCCGGCCCGAGCGTTTCGCGAGCGACGTTCCAATCGAACCCGCGGTCGACCGTCGCGCCGTCGAAGGAGAGCGCCGCCGCCCAATCGACGTAATCGCGGAGGAAAAGCAACGGTCGCGACTCGACGTCGCGCGTTTGCGAGCCGGTTTCGCGCCAACGTTTGAAAAAGCGTTCCGTTTGAGCGTCCGGAGCGTTTTCGGAGTTTGGGTCGACGACGATTTGGAAAACGTCGATCTCGGCGCGCAACAGGTCGCGAAGTTCGCCGTCCGGGCGCGCCGGGTCGACGTAAACGCAAAGGGACGCGGTTTCGAGTCGGGCGCGACGCGCTTCGCGGTCGGTTTTCGGTCGCCGAGCGCCGCCGAAAATAAAGGGCGAGGCGACCGTTTCGAGCGGTTCCGACTCCGGTTGCGTCGCGGACGCCGGTTCCGGTTCGACGAGGGGCGGCGTTTCGAGGGATTCCGGTTGCGGTTCGACGGGCGCC
>JAGBDD010000034.1 GCA_017937685.1 Thermoguttaceae bacterium
AGTTTCCGTCGCGAAAAATACGTTCCGCGCGGCGGCCCGGACGGCGGCGACGGCGGGCGCGGCGGCGACGTCGTCTTGCGAGCCAACCGGAACGTCGCGAGTTTGCTCCACTTGGCGAATCAAAAAACTTGGAAAGCGGAGCGCGGCGAACAGGGCGGCTCGGCGCAGCGGCACGGCGCGTCCGGCGACGATTTGATCATCGAAACGCCGGTCGGAACGATGGTTTTCGACGCGAAAAACGATTTGCTTCTCAAAGACCTGAAAGAGGACGGCGACGAATTTATCGTCGCGCGCGGCGGGTTCGGCGGGAAAGGGAACGTTCGCTTTAAATCGGCGACGATGCGTTCGCCGTTGATCGCGACGCCGGGGGAAGCGGGGCAAGAGCGCCGCGTCCGTCTCGAGTTGCGAATGATCGCCGACGTCGGGCTGGTCGGAAAGCCGAACGCCGGAAAAAGCACGCTCTTGAGCCGCCTTACGAAGGCGAAACCGAAAATCGCGTCTTACCCTTTCACGACGATGCAGCCGCACTTGGGGCTCGCGCAAATCGGGCCGGATCGCGGGTTCGTCATCGCCGACGTTCCGGGGCTGATCGAGGGCGCGCACCTCGGCGTCGGGCTCGGACACGACTTCCTGCGGCACATTCAGCGCGCCGGGGTCTTGCTCCACTTGGTCGAGCCGGCTCCGATCGACGGAACCGACCCGATCGCGAACTACAAGGCGATTCGGTACGAACTCGAGCAGTTCGACGCGGAACTTGGCGAGCGAACGGAAATTGTCGCGGTTTCGAAAAAAGACCTGCCGGAAGCGGAGGTCGTTCGCCGACGCTTCGCCGACGAGCTGGGCGTCGAGGCGCATCTCATCTCGGCGGTTACCGGCGACGGTTTGAAATCGCTCGTCGAAGCGATCGCCGCGATTTTGAACCCGAAACCGCGTTGGTAACGGTCGACGCCGCCGATTTTGCCGGTCGCGGCGTTGGACCGATTTTAGCGGTTCGACGGTTGGCGAACGTTTCGTCGCGTCCTTGGGGACGGTTGAGTAAAACGGAGAAAAGAGGCGAACTCGCTAAAATCGGCGGGCTGGGGAAGTCGGGGCGGCGTCGCGGTTAGCCGACGAACTTCGGAATGACGGTAATTCCGCTTTCCGTTACGAAAAATCCGCGCGACCGGTCGAGTTCCGCGTCGAAACCGACGCGCCAACCGGCGGGAACGACCGCGCCCTTGTCGACGATCACGCGGCGAAGGCGGGCGCCTCGTTCGACGACCGTTTGCGCGAAAAGGAGCGAGTCTTCGACGAGCGCGTCCCGTTCGATTCGGGCGCCGAGTCCGACGATGGAGCGTCGCGCCGTTCCGCCGGAAACGATCGCGCCGGAACAGACGAGACTGTCGAGCGCGCAACCTCGGCTCTCGCCCTCCGGCAAGACGAATTTCGCCGGAGGCGAGTTCGGGCGGAGCGAGTAAATCGTCCAATTTTCGTCGTATAAATTCAGTTCCGGCTCGACCGCGACGAGATCCATATTGGCGGCGAAGTACGCGTCGAGCGTTCCGACGTCCCGCCAGTACGCGCCGCGTTTTTTGCCGTCCGGGCCCGTCGAGACGAACGGAAAGGCGAAAACGCGGTCTTTTTCGACGGCGCGCGGAACGACGTCGCGACCGAAATCGCGGCGGCTTCCGAGTTTCGTCGCGTCGCGGCAAAGCGCCTCGTACAGGAACTTCGCGTTGAAGACGTAAACGCCCATCGACGCGAAACAAGACGTCGGGTCGTCCGGAAGCGGGCGCGGCGCGAGCGGTTTTTCCTCGAAGTCGACGACGCGACCGTCGGCGTCGGCCTCCAACACGCCGAGTCGACCGCGGGCCTCGTCGAGCGGAACCGGGATCGCGGAAATCGTCAGGTCGGCGTTTTTTGCGCGATGAAATTCGATTATGTCGCGGTAGTCCATTTTGTAAACGTGGTCGCCCGCCAAAACGAGAACGAGTTCCGGCGATTCCTTTTCGATCGAGTAAATATTTTGGTAAACGGCGTCGGCGGTGCCTTGGTACCAGCTTTCGGCGAGGCGTTGCTGCGGCGGCGCGACGTCGACGAACTCGCGAAGTTCGCGGTGAAAAAAGCGGGCCCAACCGGTCGCGACGTGCCGGTCGAGGCTCAGCGATTTGTATTGCGTTAGGAGTAAAATTTGACGAACGCCGCTGTTGAAGCAGTTGGAGAGGGTGAAGTCGACGATGCGGTACTCGCCGCCGAACGGAACGGCGGGTTTCGCGCGGTCGCGGGTCAGCGGTTCGAGTCGTTCCCCTTTGCCGCCGGCTAAAACGACGGCCAACACGTTGTTTTTCATTTCTTTTTCCTATTTTGCCTCTTTGTTCGCGCCGTTTTTATACAAATTATCGTTATTTTCCAAAAATGTTTGTTGCGGATACGAACGACGGCGTTATAATTAGTGATGAAGGACTCTTTTTCGGCGAAATTTAAATTTTTCGTCGAAGTTCGAACGACGTTTGGCCGACGGGCGTTTTGGCGCGCCGGTCGCGTTCCTGGCCGTCGCTTTGTTGAAGCGGGCGGCGAACGGAGCGAAGCGTCGGGTTCGAGCGTCGGTTTTGCGCTAACGCCGGAATCGCGAAGCGTCTTTCGCAACTTCAACGAACGGGGTCGGGCCGAGCGAAGACGCGCGGCGTCGACGGTTTAAAAATAGATTAATGACGGAAGAACGCGCCAAGAAGTCAAAATTCGCCGTCTTTGCGGAAAATTCGTTCCGTAAAGCGCGCTTAGGGCCGTTTCGCCGTCGCCGAGGAAGGAAAACGTTCGGCGCCGCGTCGATTTTGTCGCCGCGTCGCGTTCGGGCGTTTCCGACGTTTCGCCTTGAGGAGCGCTTCTTATGTCGTTGTTGACGATCGGTTCCGCCGCTTACGATACCCTTGAAACCCCGTTCGGTCGCCGCGAGCGAGCGTTGGGCGGGAGCGGCGTTTACGCGTCGTTCGCCGCCAGTTTCTTCACCGAGTCGCGCTTGATCGGCGTCGTCGGCGAGGACTGGAACCCGGAATATTCGGCGCTTCTGCGGTCGCGCGACGTCGACTTGGCGGGGCTCGAAGTTCGCGCCGGCGAAAAGACGATGTTTTGGGACGGTCGTTATTTCGACGATATGAACCAACGCGAAACCCGTTGTTTCGAGGCGAACGTGATGGGCGGCGATTACGTTCCGATCGTTCCGGACGCTTACAAAGCGTCGCCTTACGTCTTTTTGGGGAATATGGCGCCGACGACGCACGCGGCGCTTCTCGACGCGATCGAGACGCCGAAACTTGTCGTCGCCGACACGATGGACTTCTATATTAATGGAATGCGCGCCGAACTCCTCGCGCTCTTGAAACGGATCGACGGGTTGATTCTTAACGACGGCGAGGCCGCGCTCCTGACCGGCGACCGTTCGCCAATTTCCGCCGGGCGCAAAATTTTAGAGCTGGGCCCGAAGTTCGTCGTCGTTAAAAAGGGCGAACACGGCGCGACGTGGATCGGGCGAGACGAAATTTATTTGGTTCCGGCGTTCCCGACCGACAAAGTCGTCGACCCGACCGGCGCCGGGGACTCGTTCGCCGGAGCGCTGATGGGAAGTCTCGCCGAATCGGGCGACCTCTCGCCGGAAAGTATTAAAAAGGCGTTGCTTAGCGCGACCGTCGTCGCGAGCTTGAACGTCGAGGGCTTTTCGATGGAGAGCTTCCAAAAGGCGACCCGCGCCGACGTCGACGCTCGAATCGCCGAGTTCAAAAAGGCGCTCGCTTGACGCGTCGCGTCGCCGCCGATTTCCGTTTGTTGAATAGACGCCGCTTCGAGAACGCGACGGCGAAACGAGGAGTCGGCGAACGAAAGAAAAATAAAATAAAATTCAGATAACGCGCGCCGAAACGCGTTTTTGAACGCGTCGCGGGGAGGAGACCGTTAAGCGGTCGCTTTTCCGGTTTCGGCTCAAAAAGCGAATTTTCGCGACAAAGGAAGAATGTTTTGAGTAAAAACGATTCGCAAGGGAAAAATAGGGGAGCGCGCCGTCGACCGAACGGCAAGTCGTTCATTTCGAGATTTCAATGGGACTCGGTCGACGACCAAGCGCAAGAAGATTTGATCGTTCCGACGTCGTCCTCGGCGCCGTCTTCGTCGAAACGTCGAGGGGGGAGCAAGCCGCCGCGTCGCCGCGAAAAAGAGGTGGGAACGATGTACGTTTCGCCGTCCGACGATCTTTACGGCGCGCCGAAAAAGAAGGCGCGACCGGAGCCGCGGCTCGAAGATTACGCCGATTTTGTCGCCGACGTCGAGGACGGCGAGTTGGACGCGTTCGCGACGCCGAGTTACGGACGCACCCGTTTGACCCGCGACGACGAGGCGTTGGTCGAAGAGTTGGCGACGAAAAAGGAAAAGACGATTCGCCAAAAGCGCGCGCCGAAACCGGTCGCCGACGACGAAGCGCAAGAACGAGAAGCGATCGAGCGCGAGGCGCGTAAAGCGGCTCGTCGCGACGAGCGCGAAAAAAGAGAAAAACGGGAAAAATGCGAGAAATCGGAAAAGTCCGAAAAGAAGGAAAAGTGCGAGAAGCGCGAAAAACGCTCCTTCCTGTCGAAAATTAAAGAAGCGATTACGACCGGTTCCGTTTCCTCCGACGCCGACGAACGCCCGACGCGCTCCGAAAGCGGCGACGGCGCGGCGGTTTCCGCGAAGAAAATGCGTTGGCTGAAACAAAAGGCGACGAAGTTCCTCGAAGAAAACGGGCGAACGCTCGAACTCGACGGAAGCGCGTCGCAAGCGGAAGAGTTGGCCGCGCTCCTCGAAGCGACCCTTAAAGCGGCGACCGGAGCGGTTCCGGAAGAACGCTCGACGCCGTCTCGCGAACGCCGTCCGGCGCGAACGCTCGAAGAAATTTTCGTCGACGAACCGACGTTCAACGCCGAAAGCGCCGCCGACGAACGCGACGCGAAACCGGCGAAGAAGCCGCGTCGACCGGAAAAAGCGGAGCGCTCGGAAAAACCGGAGAAAACTGAAAAAGCGGAAAAGTTTGAAAAGGCGGAAAAGGCCGAGAAGCGCGAAGAGCGGCGTTCGCGTCGCGACGAAACGGTCGAGGAGCCGAAACCGGCGAAACGCAAGAATCCGGCGCCCGATTGGAACGATTTTGACGATTCCGACGACGATTACGACCCGATCGCGTTTTGGGAACGCCTCGCCGCCGACGAGGACGACGAGGAAGACGAAACGCCGGTTCCGGTCGCGCGACCGAGCGCCGAGCGCCCCAAAAAACGCCGAGAAACGCCCGACGACTTCGAGGATTGGTCCGACGAAGTCGCGGCAAAAAAAAAATCGGCGCGAATACGGGAAAGAACCGAAGACGAACCGGCATTCGAAGCGGCGCCGACGTCGCGGTTGAGCCGACGCGAAGCGGAGTCGGACGCGGCGGACGAAGACGCGTCGAGCGAGTTTGACGGAAGCGCCGATTTTGACGCCGACGCCGGTTTCGACGGCGAAACGGAGTCGCGTTCGAAAAAACGCCGTTCGAAGAAACGTCGTCGCGACGGTGAGTCGGCGGAAGACGGCGACGACGGCGGGCCCGCCGCATCGGCGAAAAAATGTCCGAACTGCGAGAAAAAGGCCGCGTCGAAAGGGCTCGAACGCTTCGGCGAACTGACGTTGACGAAGCCGACGCTCCGCGCGCTCGCGCAGATGGGGTACGCCGAGCCGACGCCGATTCAAGCCGGGACGATTCCGCGCATTCAAGCGGGCGTCGACTTGATGGGGCAGGCGAAAACCGGCACCGGGAAGACGGCGGCGTTTATGATTCCGATCGTCGAGTTTGTCGACGAATGCGAACCGGTCGACGCGCGGATTCCGTCGCCGCTGGCGCTGGTCGTTTTGCCGACCCGCGAGCTGGCCGTTCAGGTGCGCGACGAAACGAACCGCTTGGCGCAGTTCCGCGATTTGAAGGTCGTCGCCTGTTACGGCGGGAAGCCGATCGCGTCGCAGGTCGAAAAATTGCGACGCGGTTGCGATATTCTCGTCGGGACGCCGGGCCGAATCATCGACTTGGCGAACCGCGGCGCGCTCTCGCTCGGAAAAGCGCGTTGGGTCGTTCTCGACGAAGCCGACCGCATGTTGGACGTCGGGTTCCGCCCGGACGTCGAGCGGATTTTGCGGATGACGCCGAGTTCGCGGCAGACGCTCCTCTTCAGCGCGACGCTCGCGCCGCCGGTCGTTCGGTTGGCGAAGGCGTATATGCGCGACCCGGAATCGCACGACTTCAGCCAAAAGAACGTTTCCGCCGACACGATCGAGCAATTTTACTTGACGGTCGACCAAGGGCGCAAGTTCGACGCGTTGGTTAAGTTGCTCGAACTGCAACAACCGCGCCAAGCGATCGTTTTCTGCCGAACGAAGCGTTGCGTCGATATGATCGGCCGCCGTTTGGAAGCGCGTTTCCCGGGCGTCGACGCGATTCACGGCGACTTGGCGCAAACGAAGCGCGACCGCATTATGTCGAACTTCCGTCAAGAAAAGACGAAAATTCTCGTCGCGACGGATGTCGTCGGGCGCGGCATCGACGTGTCGAGCGTTTCGCACATCGTCAATTACGACGTGCCGCAATACTGCGACGATTACGTTCATCGCGTCGGTCGGGCCGGGCGAATGGGGCGCGAAGGCGTCGCGTTCACGTTGGTTACCGCCGCCGAGGGCGCCGAGTTGACGCGCATCGAAATCCGCATCGACCGCTTGCTCGAACGAATGGAACTGCCCGGTTTCGAAGCGTATTCGAAGCCGGTCGAGGGGCCGGGCTCCTCCGCCGAACCGGAGCGTTTCGAGCGC
The DNA here is from genome assembly GCA_017937685.1 of Thermoguttaceae bacterium. GTDB lineage: Bacteria > Planctomycetota > Planctomycetia > Pirellulales > Thermoguttaceae > RUG369. The sequence goes on from JAGBDD010000034.1 coordinate 6,826, forward strand.
AAGCCGGTCTTTGGGAAGACGATTCGCCGAGCGCGTCGAGCGCTTTAAACGGCGGCGACTTTGCCGGTTTTGACGTTTAGAGCGTTGGAACCCGTCGCGCCGCCTTGGGCGTTTGACGTTGACCGGCGGCGATTTTGCCGGTTTTGCCGGTATCGTCGTCGGAACGAGCGAGCGACTTAGCCGGTTGGGGCGTTTAAAACGTTGAAACCGGCGCGTCGCGGTTCGACGTTTCGACGTTGACCGGCGGCGATTTTGCCGGTTTTAACGATTTTTGACGGGAAAAACGTCGCGTCGAGCGTTCATCGGCGCGGCGTCTCCCGATTTTGACGTTATTTTAGCGAAAATTTAACGAATAAAACGACGAAATGAGCGATTCGACGAATAAAACGAGAGAAGATTGGTACGACGAGTGCGTCGCGTTGCAACAAGACGGCGAGTTGGCGCAAGCGGTTTCCGAGTTGAAGCGGCTGATCGAAGCGCACCCGGATTACGGGCTGGCGCGCCTTGCGTTGGCTGTCTTCGCGCAACAAAAAGGGGACGAGGAACTCGCGCTCGAATCGATGCAAAAGGCTTGCGAGCTGGAACAGGACGACCCGTTTTACTTCACCGCTTTTAGCGCGTTGGCGATCAAATGCGGGTCGCGCGAGCTGGCCGAAGAGGCGCTTTGGAAGGCGCAAGAGGCGCGAATGGCCGCGCAAATGAAGAAAATGAGCGAGTTGCGCAAAAAGGAACTCGCCGACCGCGAAGAGCGCGACGCGCAACGAATCGCTTCCCGCAAGGAGAACGGCGTCGACGTCGACGAAGACGACGAAGCGGAAGGCGCCGAAACGTCGAACTGAACCGAGTCGGCGTCGCGAGGCGGCGTTCGGACGTCGGCGTCGCGTTATTAAGTTTTAGAAGCGAATACAAGAAAGGAAAGCGAAAATGACCGCGACGCGAAAAGAGCGCGTTCTTATCGTCGACGACGAGCCCGTCAATCAAGAGCTGTTGGAAGCGTTCTTGATCGGTTGCGATTACGACTTGGACTTTGCCGCCGACGGCGCGGAGGCGTTGGAAAAGGTAAAATCGTTCGAACCGGACTTGGTTTTGCTCGACGTAATGACGCCGAAACTTAGCGGTTTCGAGGTTTGCGAACAAATTAAAGGAAATCCGGAAACCGCCGGAGTGATGGTGCTGATGGTAACGGCCCTTTGCGAACTCGGCGACGTCGAGCGCGCGGTGAAGGTTGGTTGCGACGACTATTTAAGCAAGCCGGTCAACAAGGCGGAGCTTCTTAAACGCGTCGAAAATATGCTGAAATTGCGGGCGGTAACGAACGAACTCGAACGCTTGCGCCGTTACATCGACTCGATGGAAGACGCGACTTCGCCGAAACAAAACGGTTGACGGCGGCGTTTTTGCGGTTTAAAACGGTTTTAACGGCGCGGGTTTGCGTTCGGAACGGCTTAAACGGCGGCGAATTTGCGGTTTGAGACGGTTTTAACGGCGCGAGCTTGCGTTCGGAGCGGTTCGGAGACGGTCGAACGGCGGCGCCAAGCGGTTTGAAGGGGCGGTTTGCTTGTTTTTACCGTTAAAATCGACGGTCGAGGTAAAACGGGCGAACGGTGTAAAATAGGCGGACGACGTGAAACGCGTCGACCTGCGAAACTTTAAGGAGCGCGAACGATGAAAAAAACGAACGAAAACGCGGTTACTCGGCGACAATTCGTCCAAAGCGGCGCGGCGGCGCTCGGCGCTTGGGCGGTCGTTCCTTATTTTTCGGGGGAGCGGACAAAAACGGTCGCCGAACAGGCCCCGAGCGATCGGCTCCGCGTCGCGGCGGTCGGCGTCGGCCCGATGGGATACGGCGACCTTTGCGAATTTAACGGGTTGGCCGACGTCGTCGCGATTTGCGACTTAGACGAAAAATACGGGCTGGCCCGCGTCCTCGCGAACCCGAAAATCGGGAAGAAAACCGGGGACAAGATCGCGCCGCCGGCGACTTACTCCGATTATCGCCGCGTTCTCGACCGCTCCGACGTCGACGTCGTCGCGATCGCGACGCCCGACCATTGGCACGTCAAAATTGCGATCGAGGCGATGCAAGCCGGCAAGCACGTCTTTTGTCAAAAGCCGCTGACGCTGACCCTCGCCGAAAACGTCTTGATTCGCGAAGCGCAAAAGAAATACGGCAAGGTTTTTCAAGTCGGGACGCAGCAACGGGCCCAGCGCGACCAATTCTTGACCGCCGCCGCGCTGATTCGCAAGGGGCTTCTCGGCGAAATCAAGCGGACGACCTGCATTATCGACCAAGGCCGTTACTCCGGGCAAATTCCGAAATGCGACCCGCCGGCGACGCTCGATTGGGAGCGTTGGCAAGGGCAGGCGCCGGTTTTCGATTATTGCTGGGAAAATCGGGAGGAATTTTTCTCGCCGGGGAACGTCGGGCAGGGGCGCGGACACCTCCTTTTCCGCTGGTGGTTCGAGTATTCCGGCGGGAAGATCACCGACTGGGGCGCGCACCATATCGACGCGGCGCTTTGGGCGCTCGGGCGGCAGGAGATCGGCTCCGGGCCGGTTTCGATCGACGGAACCGACGCAAAATTTATCGTCGATTACGACGAAAACGGTTTTCCGAAACGAACCGACGTTTACAACACGCCGATTACCTTCAACGTTCGTTGCAAATTTGCCGACGGAACCGATTTCGACGTCGTTAGCGACGCGAAAGACGGGAACGGGATTCTCTTCGAGGGAACGAAGGGGCGGATTCACGTCAACCGCGCCCGAATCGCCGGAAAGATTATCGACGAAGGCGTCCGTTCCGAGTTGACCGACGAAGATTTTGTCGCGCTTTTCAACGGAAAGCCGGTCGAGGGGCACAAGTCGAACTTTTTGCGCTGCGTTCGCGAGGGCGGGACGCCGGTTTCGAACGTCGCGGAGAACGTTCTCGGGATGCACGTTTGCCACTTGGCGAATATTTCTTGCCGATTGAAGCGCGCGATTCGTTGGGATTCGCTAAACGAAAAGATCGTCGGCGACGACGTCGCGGCGTCGTTTTTCTCGCGGGAACAGCGCAAAGGTTACGAGTTGCCCAGTTTGACTTGAAAACCGCCTAATTTAACGCCGTTGGACGACGTTTCCTCAAAACGGGAGCGCGTCGAGCGGCGACGTTAGCGGTCGAATCGGTTGCGTCGGTCGAAAAGGGGAAGCGACTGAAACGGTCGAAAAGGCTGAAACGATTAAAACGGTTGAAACGCCGTCGACGCGTCGGCGTCGGCGGCGTTTTCGCGTCGCGAAGTCGGCGTTAAATAGGAAAATAGCGAAAAACGCCAAAATGCGCCGTTTCGACGGAAAATAACGGAAGTTGCCGAAAACGACGGTTGAATTTAAAATAGCAAAAATACCGAAAATAACGAGCGCGGCGAAAGGACGGCGGCGATGAAGCGAACGGCGAACGAACCGAAAAAAGCGGAAAAGACGGAAAAATCGACGCAAACCGCTCCGGCGCGACCGTCGGCGGTCGGCGCTTGGGTCTTGGCGGCGCGACCGAAAACGCTGTCGGCGGCGTTCGTTCCGGTGTTGGTCGGCGCTGCGTTGGGCGCCGCGGACTTGGCGGCGCGCGGCGAAAGCGGTTCGTTTTCCGTTTTGGCGGCGTTTTGTTGTTGCGGTTTTGCGTTGGCGTCGCAAATTGCGGCGAATTTTGCGAACGATTATTCCGATTATAAGAAAGGCGCGGACGGCGAAGAGCGCAAGGGCCCGGCGCGAGCGGTCGCGTCCGGCTGGATTTCGCCCCGAGCGATGGCGGTCGGGACGTTCGTCGCGTTGGCGGCGGCTTGCGTTTGCGGCTTGGCGTTGATTCCGATCGGCGGTTGGAACCTGGTCGCGGTCGGCGTTTTATCTTGCGTATTTTGCCTATTATACAGCGCGGGGCCCTTGCCGCTCGCTTATATCGGGCTCGGCGACGTTCTCGTCGTCGCGTTTTTCGGTTTTATCGCGGTCGGGTTTACCTATTTTCTCCAAGTTGGCGAAATTACTCGCGACGCGGCGCTTATCGGGCTCGCGATCGGGTTCGCGACGGACAATATTTTGGTCGCGAACAACTACCGCGACCGCGACGAAGACCGAAAAAACCGCAAATTCACTTTAATCGCTATTTTCGGCGAGCGTTTCGGGCGTTATTTTTACCTTGCGAACGGTTTGATCGTCGTCGGTTTGTTGGCGGCGGCGTTTTCGCGGCGCGGCGATTGGGGAGCTTCGACCGTCGCGCTTTTGTTGTTTTATCTATTTTTACACGTTCGCGCTTGGCGGACGCTTTGCCGAATCGGTTCGGGGCGGGGGCTGATTCGCGTTTTGGAGTTGAGTTCGAAGAATCTGCTCGTTTTGGGCGTTTGGTTGGCGGCGATTTTCTTCGACGCGGCGTTTTGAACGGAATCAAGCGGGCGGTTGGCGGCGATTGGCAAAAGCGGCGAAGACGGGCGGTTGGCGGCGATTGGCAAAAGCGGCGAAGACGGGCGGTTCGCGGTGATTGGGAGAACCGGTAAAAAACGCGAATCGGCGCAAGTTGGGCCGACGTTGCGAACGGCGGAAAACGGCTTTTTCGGCGGCTTCCGCTTGACGTCGGGCGGAAAAACTTTACATTATTAATAACGTCGGCGGTTGGAGGCGACTTCGCGAACGTCGCGAGCGGTTGCGCGGCGGTTTGGCGAGTTTTGTTGTTGCAATCGTTGAAATCGTTAAAAACGTCAAAACGGTTGCGGAGCGCGTCGAATCGGCGTTTCGAAACCGTTTAACGAGCGGGCCGACGGCGATTTTGCGTTAATTTAGGCGGTTGGGAGAAAATAAAATGAGCGGTTTTGTGCGAGCGAACGTCGCGGCGATGGCGGGTTACGTCCCGGGCGAACAGCCGAAAGAAGGGGAAGCCGTTAAGTTAAATACGAACGAAAATCCGTATCGCGCGACGGAAAAAGCTTACGACGCGATTCGAGCGGTCGCCGACCGGGGCCTTTCGCGGTATCCGAACGCCGTCGCGCAACCGTTCCGCGAAGTCGCCGCGGCGCTTTACGGCGTCGAGCCCGATTGGATTATGTGCGGCAACGGCAGCGACGACGTCTTAACGGTGTTGACGCGCTCTTTCGTCGGCGAAAACGAGCTTCTCCGGCTCCCGTATCCGAGTTATATCCTTTATAAATCGTTGGCGGAAATCCAAGGCGCCCGGAGCGAAGAGGTGCGCTTCGACGCCGATTGGCGACTTCCGGAGTATTTCGCGCAGGCGCCGGCGACCGAGCCGAACGCGCCTTGGCGAGTGAATCCGCTCGAAAACGTCGCGGCGGATTCGCTGAAACTCGTTTATTTGCCGAACCCGAACTCGCCGTCCGGGACGGTTCTTTCCGTCGCGGAAATCGAAAAAATCGCCGATTCGCTTTCTTGTCCGTTGGTCGTCGACGAGGCTTACGCCGATTTTGCCGGTTTTAACTGCGTCGAACTCGTCAAGCGCAAGACGAACGTCGCGATTTCTCGGACGATGAGCAAGTCGTACGCGCTGGCCGGTTTGCGTTTCGGCTTCCTGATCGCGCGACCGGAGCTGATCGAGCAAACGCTGAAAGTGAAGGACTCGTACAACTGCGACGGCCTTTCGATCGCGGCGGCGACGGCGGCTCTTCAAGATCAAGATTGGCTCGCCGAAACGACGAAGAAAATCGTCGCGACGCGGGAGCGGCAAACGAAGCGGATGCGCGAACTCGGCTTCGTCGTCCCGGATTCGAGCGCGAACTTCACTTGGAACGTTTGGCCGGACGCGTCGGTTTCGCACAAAGAACTGTACGAATATTTGAAACGGAACGGTTATCTTGTGCGTTATATGAATTACGCCGGTTGGGGGGACGGGCTCCGAATCAGCGTCGGAACGGACGAGCAAACGGACGCTTGCTTGGCGTTGGTCGAGCGCTTCTTAAACGGCGACCGTTGAGCGACTTTTGAACGAGCGTCGACGACGAGCGTTAATTTAGGCGGAATGCGTCGAGTTGCGCAGATTTAGATAAAACGCGTCGAGTTTGCGGACGGCGAACGCGGCGATGTTGGCGAGAAGAATAAGCGAAAACGCGTCGGCGGGCCTTTGCGGAGGTTCGTCGGCGCGTTTTTTTTGTTTCTTGCGGATTGCGTCGGGCGAACGTCGGCGGGAAGAACGGCGTTTGGGCGGATTGAGGTTGCGACGGCGGGAAGAACGGCGTCGGGGCGGCGCGTTTGGGAACGTTCGGCGCGTCGAGCGGGCGTTGGGACGGCGCGATTTTTCTTTAGAAACGTTAGGGCGGCGCGATTTTGCGTTTTTTGCGGGTTGTAGGGGAGGTTTTTCGGAAAACGTTTTTTTTTTGAGTTGCGTCGCGAAATTGTTGCAATCTGTCGTGCGGTTGGTTATAATAGAGCGCAAAGGGCGACGTTCGGCGTCGAGCGTCGCGCTTTTCGACCGATTTTGTCTTTATTTATTTTAGCGATCTTATTGAATTTATCGACGAAAACGATTTTAAGGAGCGACCGAGATGAGCGACTTGACGAAAAATAACAACGGATGCGGAACGAACGGAAACGGCGCGAACGGAACCGAAACGACCGGCAAAACCGGCGCGACCCTTTCGGCGGCGGAGCTTTACCGTCGGGGGCGGGCGCTTTGTTTCGGCTTGGACGGCGTTAAGATCGACGGGCCGAAGGGGTTGCGGGTCTTGACGGAAGCGGCGAAAGCGGGTTCGCTCGAAGCGCAAGGGGAACTCGCCGAAGCGCTCGCGGACGGTCTGCAAGGGACGCAACCGGACGCGGCGCGGGCGGTCGCGGTCGCGAAGAAACCGGCGCAAGCGGGGAATCCGTTCGCGTTGGATACGTTGGGGGCTTGTTTCCGGGACGGTTTGGGCGGTTTGCCGAAGGACGAGGCGAAGGCGCGGGCCTGTTTCGCTCGGGCGTTCGAAGGTTTCAAGAGGTTGGCGGCGGAACCTAACCCGGACGCTCGGGCGCTCTGTTATCTCGGTTGTTATTTGGGGGACGGTCGCGGCTCGGCGGACGGAAAGCCGAACGAGTCGCCGGAGGTCGCCGCGAAGACGGCGCGACTTTGGCGGCGGTCGGCGGAACTCGGGTTCGCGACGGCGGCGGCGAATATCGCGCGTTGTTATTTGAGCGGGGACGGCGTCAAACAGGACGAAGCGGAGGGCGTCCGTTGGCTCCGCGCGGCGGCGAACCTCGGATATTGGAGCGCGATAAGCGAACTTGGCGAAATCTATTTTTACGGCGCTTGCGGCGTTCCGGAAGATAAGGCGAAGGGGTTGGCGGCGCTCCGAACGGTCGCGGAAGCGGGCGACTTGGAGGCGACGCGGTTCTTGGCGAATTTTTATCTGACCGGTCAAGACGGCGTCGAGCAAAATCAAGCGGAGGCGGCGCGCTTGTATCGGCGGGCCGCGGAGGCCGGGGACGCGGGGTCGGCTCGTTGGCTCGGGATGTGTTATATGGAGGGACAAGGCGTCCCGAAAAATCCGACCGAAGGAACGCGTTGGCTCTTAAAGGCGGCGGAAGCGGGGGACGCCGACGCGGCGCGGTTTCTCGGCGTTATTTACGTTCGCGGACTCGGCGTCGCGGCGAATCCGACCGAAGGAACGCGTTGGCTCCGAAGGGCGGCGGAAGCGGGGGACGTCGACGCGGCGCGGGCGCTCGGAATCTGTTATTTGAACGGCGACGCCGGCGAAGAAAATCCGGACGAGGGCGTTCGTTGGCTCTTGATCGCGGCGGAAGCGGGGGACGCCGACGCGGCGAAAGCGTTGAAGGCGGCGGGGATTCGCGTTAAGAGGGGCAAGAGCGAAGGCGGGCTGCTCGGCCGAATCTTTGGGAAAGGAAAGAAATAGCGGAAATAACGGAAATAACGAAAATAAGGAGATTGAGGAACGACGGCGGCTCGGTCGGCGAGCGTCGACGGACGTCGGAAAAATAAGAAAACGGGAAACCGGAAAAGCGGCGACGACGAGGAGGAAAACTTTTTTTGACGTCGCGTCGCTTTTTGCTTGCAATCGGTCGCGCGACCGGTTAAAATGAAAAATAAGGAAGAAAAGGGCTTGCGGACGGCGACGGACGCGGCGGCTTGGCGACGAACGATTTTAGCGCTTGCGGCGATTTTAACGACTTGCGCGAAAAATTTCTTTTCAATTATTCGAGAGGCGACCGAAATGAACGACTTCAACGCGAACAAAAAAAGCGACGGCAACGGAACGACGAACGGAACGGCGAACGAAAAAATCGGCGCGAACCGCGGCGACGGCGGCGAGCTTTCGACTCTTTCGGCGGCGGAGCTTTACCGTCGGGCCCGGGCGCTTTGTTTCGGATTGAACGGCGTTCGAATCGACGGGCCGAACGGTTTGGCGGCGTTGGAAGCGGCGGTCGCGACGGGGGCGGTCGAAGCGCGCGGAGAGTTGGCGGAAGTCTTGTTCGACGGGCTGCCGGGGACGGCGACGGACGAGGAACGCGGCGTTCGCTTGGCGCTCGCGGCGGCGAAAGCGCGCGACCCGTTCGCGCTCGACGTTTTGGGGAACGCGTTCGCGGACGGTCGCGGCGGCGTCGAAAAGGACGAAGCGAAGGCGGCGGCCTGTTTCGCGCGGGCGGCGGTCGGATTTAAGCGACTTGTCGACGGGCCTAACCCGGACGCTCGGGCGCTTTGTTATCTCGGGTTTTATCGGAGTCAAGGGCGCGACGGAGCGGAACCGGACGCGGAAGCGGCGGCGCGTCTTTACTTGCGGTCGGCGGAAATCGGGTTCGCGACGGCGGCGTCGAACGTCGCGTTTTGTTATCTGAACGGGGACGGCGTCGAGGAGAATCCGGCGGAGGCGACGCGTTGGTTCCGGGAGGCGGCGGAACTTGGGAACGCGGAGGCGGCGAACTTCCTCGGCGGCGCTTACTCGGAAGGCTGGGGCGTCGAACCGGACGAGGAAGAGGCGTTCCGTTGGTTCCGAGCGGGCGCCGAGGGGGGCGATCTCGGCGCGACGATCAATTTTGCGTCGATGTTGGCGGAGCGACTCGGCGACGAGATCGATTTCGGCGATTCGGAGGAGACGGCGGCGGCCG
>JAGBDD010000035.1 GCA_017937685.1 Thermoguttaceae bacterium
CGAGCAAGAGGCGGCGGCGAAACTGGAAACGGCGGTCGACGGTTTGAAGCGTCGCGCCGGAGCGGCGTTGGCGGCGGTCGGCGTTTGGGGCGCGTTCGCGGCGGGCGCTTGGTACTGGCTCGTCCGCCTGCTCGCGAAATGTTTGGGAAGCGCGCCGAAGTATCGCCTCGTCCGCGACGACGAATGAGCGCGCAAGCGTCGACCGCCGGGAGCGATTGACGGCGGCGTCGGCCAAACGGGCGGAAGAACGGAAGAGACCCGCGTCGGAAACGGCGCGGGTTTTGCGTTGGGGCGTTATTCCCAAATTTTGCCGACGTCGTCCGCGACGCGCCGCGCGGCGATTTCGGCGTAAATTTCCGTCGTCGACGTCGACGAATGCCCGAGAACGATTCGCGCGACTTCGAGTCCGAGTTTTTCGCGAATTTCCGTCGCGGCGGCGTGTCGGAGTCGGTTCGGCGACCAAGATGGAACGCCCGCGCGCTTCGCCGCTCTCGCGATCGCTCGACAAAGCGCGTCTTTGGTATAACGTTCCGCCGTTCGTTCGATTCGGGCCGCGACCGCTTCGGAAACGTCGCCGTCGGGCGCGGCGTAACGTTCGCGAACGGCGTCGCGCGGCGAGAAAATCGGCTCGTCCGGCGTCTTATGTTCGTATTTTAAGAGCGTTTCTTGCGCTCGTTTGGCGATCGGCACGACGCGAACCTTGCCGCGATGGCGCGTTTTATGGTCGACCGGTTTGTAGAGCCAAACGGCGCCGGAGCGGTCGATTTGCCGCCAAGTCAAGTTGCGCGCTTCGCCGGGGCGCATGCCGGTGTAACGGATCGTTTCGATTAAGTCGGCGATCGTTTGCGACGCGTTGAGGACGGTGAGGCGGACGTCGCGGTCGGGGACGGGAAGCGCCGGCTCCGTTTCGCGGGCGGGGGAGCGGTCGATTTCGAGCGGTTTTAGCGACCGAACCGACGCGGCGACGTCGGACGGAACGACGAGGTTTTCTTCGCCCCAGTTGAAGATTTGCTTCGTCCAGCCGATTCGGTCGTTGATCGTGTTGCGGCAAAGGTCGCGAGTCAGGAGCGCGTCGCGAAGGCGGCGGAGGCGGGCGACGTTCATTTTGCCGACGGGAAGGTCGTAATAAAGTTCGAGCAAAGGGGGAACGACGATTTGCGCGAAGCGTTCGTAGGTTCCGGTCGAGCGGCCGAGTTTGCGGTAGTAGACCTGCGCCCAACGGAGGAACTGCGCGCAAAGTTCGGCGACGGTCGTTTGACGGCGTTCGAAGAGGGAAGCGTCGCCCGTTTCGAGCGTCGCGACGAACTGCAAATAGGCGGCGCGGGACTCCGGCGAGTTGTATTTTCCGGGAAAATAAATTTTTTTCCGATTGTAGTAAGAATAACCGACGTCGCGCGATTTGAAGCGACAGTACTTGGGAATGTTCGACATATCGTAATCTCCAATGTAGATACAATGTAGCTACAAACGGAAATTCGCGCGATTCCCCAAAAAGAAAACGTTCTTCTAAGTCTCTTAGGACAAAGACTTAAAAAGTGGGCGACGCAGGATTCGAACCAGCGACCTCCGCCGTGTGAAAGCGGCGCTCTAACCAACTGAGCTAGTCGCCCCCAGGCCCGTATAAAGAGAAACGCCGTCTTGCGAACGGCGTTCTACGGGTTTTAGGAAAACTTCAAAAAAGAAGTTTAATTGGAGTGGAGAGTATGGGAGTCGAACCCACGACCTCAACATTGCGAACGTTGCGCTCTCCCAACTGAGCTAACTCCCCAATTTTTCGTCGTTTAAACGACCGTCGTTTGTCGGCTTCTCAACGCTTTCCGCTCTCGATTAAAGGGCGGTTTGGGTTAGCGTCTCGTTACCTCCAACTGACAAAAATGATTTTAACCGAACTTCAAAATTTGTCAACGGGGTTTTCTCGTTTTTTTTTATTTTTTTCCGACTCCTTAAAAATCGAAGGAAGCGCGACCGCCCGGCGTTCTGGTAAACGTCGGTTTAATAAGGAGTTGGAGAGAGCGAGGCTTTCGGCGGCGCTCGGCTTTGGGTATAAAAAAACGGGCGCTCGTTCGGGGACGCGCGCGAAAAAAGGAAGGCGCGACGACGGCGGAACGGAGGAAGCCGAGCGCAAGTCGAGCGGGGAAATAAGAGGAAAGGAGCGTTCCGAGTCGGCGACGAAAGAGCGCGAAGATTGCGTCGAGCGGGGAGAACGGGCGGCGTCGAAACGGAAACGCCGCGTCGCGGTCGGAGGAACGAACGCGACGCGGCGGAAAAAGACGAGCGAGGAAGAAACGTTTAACGGGCGCTTAACGATCGATTCGACCGCCGCGCGCCGGATCGTAGTCGAAGGCGATTTGCCGAGACGAGCCGTCGGCGTAGCGAATCGACGCGCGGAACTTGCCGGCGACCGAGTCGTCGACGGCGCTCGCTTCGCCAATAAGCGTCCAAGGCGCGTCGGCGGCGGAATCGAACGGACGGACGCAGACTTCGACCGACTCGACGGCGCTTTTTCGACCGGCGCGGATTAAAAACTCGCGGGGCGCCGACGCGTAGCCCTCGGTTTTCTGTTGGGATTCCGGGGGGGAAGTCGGGCGGATAACGAGGCCGGTTCCGTCCGGAAGAATCGTCGTTTCGAAAATAACGCGACCCGTTTTGTCCGGGAAGGGCGTCGTCTCGCCGCGTCCGTAAAACGTTTCGACGTTCTCGTGCAACGACCATTGGTTGTTCTTTAAAATCAATCCATTAGCGTCGAGCAAGTAGTGCGCGACATGCGCTCCGGCCCAACCGTTCCAAGCGAGCATAATGTGGAAATGCGGCGGGAAGTCGCGGTGTCCGTTCGGATAGCAAGTTTCGAAACCGTAAATGTTTATGTGGTCGACGAAACCGGGCGACGTCGACTCCGTCCAGCCGAGTTCGCGGCAAACTTCGAGCGCGCCGATCATAAAGTTAAGCTGCGCCTTGATTTCCGCTTCCGGATAAACGCCGTCGCGGTACGGTCCGGCGCGTCGCTCTTCGCGGTTGTGAAAAACGCCGAGGCGAACGGAGCCGAACGGAACTTCCGTAAAAACGCAAGTTGGAGCGGTTCGCGACGCAAGCTCGAACGAAACGCCGCGCTCCGTTTTTTCGAACTTGCCGTCGCGGGCGCCGAGAACGCGAGCGACTTCGACGCCGGGCCAAACGACCTCGACTCGCGGCGCCTTGACGTTCGCGCCGGGCGCCTCGACGGTGAAGTAAAAGCGCGTCGCGTCGACGCCGACGTGCGCCTCGCCTTCGACGATTCGCCAACCGGCGTTTTTATCTTCTTCGTTGAAAACGACTTGCGGCGTCTCAAACTTGCGCGATTGGGCGTCGCTTGGCTTGACGGGCGCGGTCGGAATCAAGACGGCGCCGAAGCGCGTCGTTTCGGCGGCTTCAAGGGCGGCGTCGCGCGACGTCGCCGTTAAAAAAAGAGCGGCGAAGAGGGAGGCGACGGCGAGGAAACGAGGCGAAAAGCGAAGGCGGATCGCGCGTTTGAACGTTTGGTAAACGACGTTGTTAAATAGGTTGCGGTTTGTCGGCATTACGGGCTCCTTAAAAATGAGGAACGACGGCGAGGAAAAAAACGCTCGCGATTTGGGACGTCGCAACCGACGTAAAAACGGAAGTTAGCGACGGCGTCGAACGGCGGCGCGAGTTTTTTTGACGAAAATGGACAAAATCGCTTGAAACGCGGCGCCGCAAGCGCTAAAATAAACGCGTCGTCGATATTATACCGGAAAAACGGTCGCGACGCTAGCGTCGGCGGACGATTTTCGGCGATTTTGTCGAAAAAACGTCCGTCGACGTTCGACGTAAAAAGCGAGGAACGCAACCTATTGAGAGGAAAGGTTTTCGATGAGAGCGAACGAAAGCGAACGACGCCGAGCATTTCAAAAAAACGTAAACGCCGACTTGAACGCGTCGCAAGGTAAGCGTCGAAACGGCAAAAGTTGGAGACGCGTCGCGGCGTTGGGCGTCGCGGCGGCGGTCGCTTGGGGCGCGTCGACGTCGGGGCCGGAAGGGAACGACGTTTTTTCAACGTCGGCGGCGTTCGCGGCGGACGCGAAAAAAACGGAACCGTCGACCGCCAAAGGGTTTGCGGAGGTTTCGCAAGCGGAAATCGACGCCGCGTTCGAAAAATTGCGTCCGGCGCCGCGGCTGTTGTTAACCGACGAAGCGCTCGCCGACGTTAAGAAAAAAGTCGACGCCGATCCGCGTTGGAAGGCTTATTTAGACGCGCTTAAACGTCGCGCCGATAAGACGTTAAAAGAACCTCCTGTCGAGCGGAAACTCGAAGGGAAACGGTTGCTCGGCGTTTCGCGGGAAGCGCTTCGGCGAATTTTCGGCTGGGCGTTTATGCGCCGTTATACCGGCGATCCGAAGTACGCGGCGCGAGTCGAAAAGGAAGCGGTCGCGATCGCCGAGTTTTCCGATTGGAATCCGTCGCACTTCCTCGACGTCGCGGAAATGACGACGGCGCTTGCGTTTGCATACGACTCGTGCGGCGAAACGTTTTCGAGCGAAAATCGAAAAAAGGTTCGCGAGGCGATTCGCGACAAGGGCGTCGAAGAAGCGTTGAAGATTCGCGGTTGGTGGAAGAAAAACAACGCGAACTGGAACCAAGTCTGTTGGTGCGGAACGCTTTACGGGGCGCTTGCGATCGCCGACGACGAACCGGAACTCGCTCGCGACGCCGTGCGGCAGTCAGTAAACGGCGTAACGTGGAGTATGGCGTCTTACGAGCCGGATGGAAATTATACCGAGGGGCCCGGCTACTGGGGGTACGGAACCGGTTTTAACGTTCTGCTGTTGGCGGCGCTTAACTCCGCGTTGGGGAACGATTTCGGACGTTCCGAGGCGCGCGGGTTTAAGGAGACGATTCGGTATTTCGAACACGTCTTCGGAACGACCGGCGACGCGTTCAATTACCCGGATTCCGGCGGCGGAAAGATGTTCGAGCCGACCGCTTTTTGGAACGCGCGCAACCTTGGCGACGTCGGCGTCGCTTGGAACGAAAATTTCCAACTTGACGCGGCGTATGTCGCGACGAAACATAAGGTTAAGTACGGAACGCGGTCGATCGACACGATCGCGGCGCATCGGCTGGGCGTCTGCGCGCTACTTTGGGGGCCGATTCGCGAAACGCCGCTCGATTTGGAGAAAATCGCGGCGAAAGGGCCGGTCGACCCGGACGAACTTGGGTTCGGAAACGTTGCGCCGCAAGAACTTGGGTACGTCGGCGTCGGGAACGAACGCAACGCCGTCGCGCTTTTCCGAACGGCTTGGAAGCGCGACGCGGCGTACCTTGGGATTAAGGCCGGAGCGCCGAACGCGCCGCACGGGCATATGGACGAGGGCGGGTTCGTGTACGACGACGGCGGCGTCCGCTGGATTGTCGAGCTGGGGCCGGAAAATTACCATCGGATCGAGTCGCGCGGGATGAATCTTTGGGGAATGAAACAAGATTCCGAGCGCTGGAAGTTGTTTCGATACAATAACTTCGGTCATAGCGTTTTGACTCTGAATGGGAAGTTGCAACTTGTCGACGGAACGGCGAAAATTGTCGAAACGAAAATCGGCGGTCGGGGCGAAACGTCGAGCGCGACGATCGATTTGACGCCGGTTTATCGCGGCGAAGCGAAGTCGGTCAAGCGCGTCGCGACGCTGAATCCGGACGGAAGCCTAATTATTGAAGACGTTATCGAAACATTTGCGGATAAAGAGGTTAAGGTTGAACGGCGCTTGCTGACGAAGGCGGCGGTCGACGTCGTTTCGGAACGCGTCGCGAAGTTGACGGCGCCGAATCCCGTTCATTGCGGAAACGCGACGCCGTGTAAAACGGTGGAGACGCAAAGCGAAACGCCGTCGCGACTTAGCGTCGTTCCGGCGGAGACGGAAAACGATTTTGACTCGAAGAATCCGGGCGTTTCGGTTTTGATCGAGACGGCGACCGTCGAGGCGGGGAAGACCGCGACGTTCCGAACCGTTTTTTCGCCGGTCGAACGGATTGAAAAGAACGACGGCGAGAAAAAATAAGCGTTTGTAAGTCGTGTAAATAAAACGGTTGCGTTTATTCGCGTCGACGGCGGGTTTTACGGCGGCGTCAAAAGCGAAAAAATCGTCGCCTCGGCGTTGCATTTTCGACGGCGGCGCGTATAATAAATTAACGTCGCAGTTCTCGAGTCGAGCGTCGCGGCGACGATTGAAGGAAAAATAAACGCGGAAATTATAAAGCGAGAAATAACAATGGATTACGTTTATAAAACAGCGGGCGTTTGCTCGACGCAAATTCATTTTCGAATCGAAAACGGCGTTCTGCGCGACGTGCGTTACGTCGGCGGTTGCAACGGCAATCTGCAGGGAATCGGGCGACTCGTCGAAGGCTTGCCGGCGACGGAAGTCGAGGCGAAGCTGAAGGGCGTGTCGTGCGGCGGTCGCCCGACGTCGTGCCCGGATCAGTTGGCAAGGGCGATTCGCGCCGCGCTCGATTCGGAAAAAAAAGGGTAAACGTAGGAAAACGGAACGCTCTAAGTTGCGACGCGAGAAGCGTTTGCGAGTCTAGGTTGCGAACGCGAAAAGCCGCCGCGAATCCGACGAGGAAACGCGACGGCTTTTTATTTCTTGACGCAACTTTAGCGGCGTTTCAACTTAATTCCAACGGCGAGACGCGCTCGTTGGTCGCTAACGTTGAGGCGTTGTTAAATGAACCTTAAAACCCCTTAAAACCGCTATAGCGGCTATTCGTCGCTCGGTCGGTTCCCGGTTCGCGCGATTTTTTCGGCGTTTTCGGCGGCGATTTCCCAAATTCGCCCGTCGCCGGATTCAAGTTCGTTCCCGACGAACGCCGCGACCGCGTTCTGCTCGACGCGAACCGCCGGGCCGTCTTTTTCGGCGCGAATCGCGCAGTTTGCGAACGTCGGCTTCAGCTTGGCTCCGCTCTCCGAACCCGCGTCGCGCTCGACGCAAACCGTCGGGCCCTTGCGTTTGGTGCGAATCGCGCAATTTTCGAACGTCGGCGACGCTTTTTTCCCGCTAACGACGACCGTCGTTTCTTCGCTTTGAATATCGCAATCGACAAACTGCCCGCGAGCGTTCACGTCCGTCTTGATTTTGCCGCGAATCGAACAGTTTTTAAACGTCGGACGCGTCCCGACGTTCGTCAAATGAATCGCGTTGCGGTCGCCGTCGGCGGCGCTGCCGACAATGTCGCAGTCGACGAACTCGCCCCTCGCGCGGTCGCTAGCGGAAACGGCGAACCGCTCCCCCGATTCGGCGCGAATCGAACAATTTTTAAACGTCGGCGACGTGTATGAGTGAAAAACTTCGACGGGAGAATAGAGGGGATCGACGCCGACAATCTCGCAATCGACGAACTCGCCGCCCGCGCCGAAACCGACGCCGACGCCGCCGGAAAATCGGCAATTTCGAAACGTCGACGCCGTTTTCTTCTTTTCGATCAAACCGTCTACGACGCCGAAATGAACGCAACTAGCTCTTTTCGCGAAAAATTCGCAATCGACAAACTCGGCCGTCGCGCCGCCTTTCACTTCGGCGTTACCGCGAACAACGCAGTTTTTGAATCTCGGCGCGCATTCCCCTTCGACGATCAGCGGAACCCCGCCCATACGCGTCTCTTTCCGTTGAATAACGCAATCGACAAATTCGCCGCCCGCGCCGTCGACGACCGCGACCGCGCATTCTTCGACGCGACAACGTTCGAAACTCGGACGCGCCGCTTCGCCTTCAATCCAAACGCCGCCGGTTCCGACGCCAAAATTTTGAACCCGGAAGCCGCTTCGTCGAATTCCGACGCCCGCGTCGATCAACTCGAAACGAATTCGCTCCTCTTCCGATCGGGGAGTACCGGACTTCAACCCCGAACGCGCCCAAAAATCGTCCGGCGTCCATTCGTATTCGTCGTCTTCGGGGCCCATAATTCCGCGATCCCGCAATATCGCCAAAACGACTTGCCCGTTCCCGAAACCGGCCGGGACGCTTGTCTCGACGTATCGGAACAAAATCCCCCGAAAACGCGGCGAACCCAAGATTTTCAGCGGCCCGACGACGCCGAAAAGGATTTCGACGGAACCCGGCTCCCCGTCCGCGCCGCAAACCGTCGGCGAGCCGGGAATGTCGAAACCGCGTTCGAGGCGATAAACGCCCGGTTCGAGAACGAGCGTTCCGTCGCCGATTTGCGCGAACGCCGCTTCCAGCGAATCGCTCGGCGAAACCCGCAAAACGGACGGTGATTTTTGCGATTCTTCCATCATTTTTTCTCCTTTTTATCGGGCTTTTTAACGGCGTTTTCAAGTTCATTCCAACAGCGAAACGACGTTGAGGCGTTTGGGGACGGACTTTAAAACCGCGATAAAGCGAGCGTTTATTTGAAAACGTCGGCGGAAAGTTCAACGACGATCGGCGCGTGATCGGACGCGACCGGTTCTTCAACGACGCGCGCCGAAACGACCGCTTGCTTCCAAGCGTCGGCGGAAATATTGCCGGTCGGGTCGGCGGCGCAAACGTAATCGATGCGAATGTTCGGCTTGTTCGCCGGGAAGGTCGGCGCGTCGGCGGAGAGAATCGTCCAATCCTTGACGAACGCTTGCATCGACGCTTCGCTCGGTTTCGCGTTGAAGTCTCCCGCGACGAAAACCGGTTTCTTCGCCGATTTCATTTTTTCGGTAACGATTTTAACCGTCGCGTCGCGATCCGCCGCCGTCAGCGACCAATGCGAACAGCAGAAAATGTAACGCTCGAATTCGACCGTCAGGAGGCAACGGCGTTCTTCGCGCCCCGGGAGTGGGAAATATTCCGATTTTAACGGTTTTTCCTTCGAAAGAACGCCGATTCCGTACTTCCCGCCTTGGAAATCGATCGCCGGGCCGAACGTCGCGTTCATCTTCGCTTCTTTCGCGATTTCTTCGAGAACGTCGCGACCCTTCGAACGCTTCGTTTTCGAGTCGAGTTCTTGGAGCGCGACGACGTCCGGGTTCAGCGCGGTCAGCGTCTTGGCGATTCGGGCGAAATCGGTTTTGCCGTCGAGGCCGATCGCGTTGTGAACGTTGTACGAAACGAGCGTCAGCGTCGAGGCCGGTTCCGCCGCGAAGAGCGTCGCGGCGGTCGCCGCGCAATAAACGACGAACGCCGCGAACGCGCTAATCGCCGATTTGGTAAAGAGTTGCGAAAGTTTCATTGAGCGAGTCTCCTTGCGCGAACGAGCGGTCGCGAAAAAAAACGTCGAACCGAGCGCGGTCGCGAAGCGTTGAAGGGAACGGGGGGTGGAATAATCGTTAAAATCGTTAAGGCCGTTTTTCGGACGGCGCGCCGTCTTCCTCCGCTTCCGCCGCCCAATCGGCGAGCGTCGCCGCGATTTTGCGGTCGAGTTCGTCGATGCGGCGGAGCAGTTCGTCGTGTTGCGCGTCTAAACGAACCATCAAATCGTCGGTTTGCGCTTGCGTCATACGGCGTCCTAAAAATAAAAAGGGGCGGCGAAGTCGGGGGAACGTTGGAAACGGAGAGCGGAAACAACGTCGCCGACGTTAAGGGAAACGAAGCGAACGCGGCGAAAACGAAACGAGAAAAACGCTTCGTCGGGGCTCGACCGCGACTTTGGGTGTATCGGTTCGGCAAAGGCGGAACGACGATTTTTTTTCTTTTTATCGCGAGAATCGTTATATGAAGAAAAGTCGACGTGTTTTGCGTATTTTAACTTTGCGCTAGAAACGACGTCGGGGCGGGAAAACGCGCGAGGGAAGAAAAGGGAGAAAAGAAGAAAATAAAAAAGTCGTCGTTAAAAAAACGACGACGCAAAATCCCCGTCCGCCGTCCGCGTTTTCGCAAAATAGAGAAAAACGGACGACGTTTTAGGGGAATCTCCTATTTAACCGTTAAAATCGATCAGATTTCAACGCGACCGCGCTTTTGAACGGCTTCGATTTCCTTGTGGCAGATTGTAACCGCGTCGCGAGCGAGGGCGCCGTCGAGAATCGCGGACGGTTTGCCCGAAATAAACGCGTCGCGAGCTTCGGTCAGCTCGTTGACGAACGGCGTAATGTCGTCGCCCGCCGGAAATTCCGGTTTTTCGACTTTCGCGTCTTCTTGCGTGTCGCCGAGGATTACCGTAACGGGCGTTCCGGTGAACGATTCGCAAATGATCGTCGCTTTTTCAAAGTGAACTTCGTAACCGTGCGTGAACGGACGGCCTTGTTGCATAATGTTGCCGCTCGTCGCGGTAACGACCAAGTCCGGATCGTCGTAAATGAATTGGGTGTTGAAGTATTGCGGAGCGTCGCCGCGGAGACGACCGACGCTTTGAACCGCTTTCGGCATCCCGAAGAGGGCGCGGATGTAGTGCGCGTCGTGAACGTGCAGATCGAGCATCGGGCCGCCGGCGCCTTCCATCGAGTAGAAGCGGTCGAGGTTGAGCCAGAACGGGTTCGAGGTAACGCGAGTGAAGTTCCCGCCGAGGAGTTTGCCGTATTTGCCGGATTTAGCGGCTTCGAAGACGTAGTTGTGCGAGTCGAAGAACGGAAGGACGTGCCCGATGAGGAGCATTTTGCCGTTTTTCTCGGCGGCGGCGACCATCGCGACGCCTTCTTCGGCTTTCAACGCGATCGGTTTTTCGCAGAAGACGTTTTTACCGGCGTTCAGCGCGGCGATCGTCGCGGCGGCGTGTCCGGCCGGCGGGAGGCAAACGTCGACGACGTCGACGTTTTCGTCGGCGAGCATCGCGTCGAGGTTGTCGTAAGTCGCGATTCCGGTCAAGTCCATTTGTTGGCCGGCCGGGCCGAAGTTGCCCTTAATTTTCGTCCAGTCGCCGGTCAGGCGTTCTTTTGCGTAAGATTCGCAGAGCGCGACGACCTTTACGCCGGGAATGCGTTGATACGCGAGATAGTGAATCATTCCCATAAAACCGATTCCGACAATGCCGACTTTAAGCATTATGCGAGCCCTTTATTCGTTATAATCGTTAAAATTTGCGATTTTTCGCGTCAACAAGCGCGGAAGGCGGGGACGTCGGGGCTTCCGAAGATTTTCGGAAACTGAAAATTGGCCGCGACGTCGCCTCGACCGCCGATTTAGGTCAGTATACACCTTGCGAGGGGGGGAAGTAAAGCGTTTTTTTCCCGATTTTGCGATTTTTTCTCATTTTTTTTCGTTTCGACCCTCGCGATCGGCAAAGTTTGCCGCTTTTTTCAGAAAAATCGTTGGAAACGGTCGACGCGACGGCTTTTTGCAGAATTTGGGCTGGACGCGGCGGACGTTTTTAAGTATTCTTGCAACGTTGCGGCGAAACGGAGGGGAGCTTCGTTTGGTCGGTCGCGTCGCGGTCGTCGATTTTAACGGTCGAGCGACGAAATCGACGAAGGCTGTTTGGGAACGGTTTTTGTCGATTTCGTCGAAAGCGCCGAAATTGTTGGGGCGACGGAGGCAAACGCGACGTTGATGTTGAAAAAAAGCGCGCTAACGAAAGGTTTTGAAAAAACAATGCGAAACGATTTATCGAAAGAATCGCGAAATTGGCGTTTGCGCCTCGCTTTGACGACGGTCGCTCCGGCGTTGATCGCGGCGGCTTCCGGAACGATTTCCGACGCGGCGGCGGAGGAAGCGCGACCGGTTCGTCAAGCGGTCGCCGTCGAGGCGAACGGCGTTGCGGAGAGCGCGAAAATCGTTCAAACGGCGGCGCAAACGCCGATTACTTCCGAAGCGGGCGCTCGACTTGGCGCGGCGGGACGGAAAACCGGGGAACGCTCGAAAGGCGGGCGTTTGGCGGAAGAGCTGGAAAATTTGCCGAATTTAGGGGTTAGAGCGGTCGACGAGACGGAAGTCGAACACGCCCCGCACGGCGCGTCCCTTTTCGACGTTATGCCGGGGACGACGAAATTCGCCGACTTGAAAAAGAATCCGATTCTCGCGAACCCGGTCGCGGAAGAGGTGGTCGACGGTTACGAAGTCGCGACGTATCAGCCGCCGACGCTTCCGGACACGACGATTCAAATCGTCGGGATTAAGGGCGTCGTCGAGATGATTATGATCAATTTGGGCGAACCGCGCACCGAAACGGACGCTCGCAAGGTCTTCGCCGAAGAGATTAAAGACTCGCGCCCGATCCTTGTTCCGGATGAAATTGGGAATTTTAGAGAAGTTTTTCCGGAAAAAGGCGTTGCGTTCGTCTTGGAAAAAGGGGACAATCCGGCGATTCCGAGCGACCGCGTCGTTCAGATCGTCGCCGAAACGGTCAAGGCGGAATACTTCATTTTGCGGGCCGAACAAGAGTTGAAAACGTCGCTGAAAAACGCTCGCGACGACGCCGAACACGCGCTGCTTCACGAGAAAAACTCGCCGGGCGCGCACTGGATTTTGACGAAAACGCACCTTGCCGTCGGCGATTTTGCGAACGCGCGGCGTCATATTTTCCAAGCGATTAAGATGAACGACTCGATGGCGCAGTTCCACCTGACGCTGATCGACGCGTTGATTCAGTCGGGCGAAATCGACGCGGCGTCTCGATATATGGAGGCGGTCGAAGACGCGTTCGTCGAACACCCGCTTTACCAAATCGAAGGCGTTTTGCTCGGTTCGGCGCTCAAACGCGAAGCGGCGGAACCCGATTACGACTCGGCTATTTCGCTCGGACAACGCGCGTTGACGATGCTGAAAACGCTCGGCGAAGCGAACCCGACCGCCGACGTGATCGCGGCCGGAAAAGCGCTCGAAATGCGGGCGAACCTTGCCGTCGCGCTCGCCGTCGCTCGCAAGAGCTGGAAAGACCCGAGCGATCAAGAGAAGGCGTTCGAATGGATCGAGGCCGCCGACGAAATCGCGCAAGAACTCGACGCGGCGCGCGGCGAAAAGTCCGATTTGGCGAGCGCTCGCCTCGAAGTTTGGCGAACCGGGCTTAAAGTCGGACTTGAAATGCCGGACGCGACGCAACTCGACCAATACGCTCGCGATTTGCGTTCGACGGTCGACAAGTATTTGGCGAAGACGCTCGACGAAGTTTCCGCCGCGTCGGCGCGCTGGACGGCCGGGCAAGCGTTGGCGGACGCCGCTAAAATCTTCGAAGCCCGCAAAGATTACCAGCAAGCGATCATTTCCGGTCGCAAAGCGCTCGAATATCTTGAAGTCGCGTTGCAATTCCGACCGGAAACCGACCGAGCGATTATCGGCGTTTTGAACGCGCGGCTTGGAGCGGACTTCCTCAACGGTCTGAAAAACGCCAAGGAAGCGTCGGCGCACTTCGCGAAGGCGGACGCGCTTTTCCAAAAGATCGAGGGCGAGGTCAAACCGAAGGACGCCGCCGAAATCGGAGCGCAACTGGCCGCCGTCGGCGCGATTTATTGGAAGAGCGGGAAGAAAGAGGACGGCGTCGCGATGTTGAAACGTTCGGTCGCGACCTTGGCGCGAGCGGTTGAAGCCGACGTCGTCGACAAAACCGCGCTTTACGTTCCTTACGCGAACCTCGCGACAATGTCGAAAGCGCTGAAAAACGCCGCCGACGCCGCGAAGTACGCGAAGTTGGCGGAGGCTTGCGCGCCGAAAAAATAAGATTTATCGGTTTTAACGGTTAAATTGTTTAGAGCGGTAAAAACGATAAACGTCGTTCGTCGATAAGGCGAGCGGCGTTTTTTTACGTTGAAATTTTACGTCGAAAGCGCGATTTTGCCATTAATACTATAGGGACGTAGGAAAGCCCGAGGAACGACGCGGCGTTTCGTTCGACCGACGGGTGGAACCGACGGAAAAAAGGGGGAAGTCGGCGAATCTTGACGCCGAATCGAACGGGCCCCTTGACGCGTCGCGCCGCAAATTTATAATGAACGGTAATATTGGCGAAAACGTAAATAAGCGTCGCCGCGTTCCGGTCGATTTGAACCCGTCGAGCGCTGCGGAAACTTGTTTTTGTGTTGAAATTGCGCGGTTGTTGCGAAAAGGAGCGTCGTTATGTCCTTAATTCTTCCTTCCGGATACGTTCCGAAACTTGTTCCGGAATTGATGGAGCAGGCGATTTTCTTTTTGAAAGAGGATTTTCAAGAGGGACTCGCGTCGGAATTGAATTTGCGTCGCGTAACGGCGCCCCTTTTCGTTCTCTCCGGAACCGGCGTCAACGACGACCTAAGCGGCGTCGAACGGGCGGTTTCCTTTCCGATCAAGGATATGGGCGACCGTCGCGCCGAGGTGGTGCATTCGTTGGCGAAGTGGAAACGGATGAAGTTGGCGCAGTACCAAATGCCGCCCGGTTACGGGATTTACACCGATATGAACGCGATTCGAGCCGACGAGGAACTCGACAATATCCACTCGCTTTACGTCGACCAATGGGACTGGGAGCGGACGATCGCGCCGGAAGATCGCAATCTCGACTATCTTTGCGACGTCGTCGAGGCTATTTACGACGTTTTTAAAGACGTCGAACGAGGCGTTTATAACGAATATCCGCACATTCGCCCGATTTTGCCCGATCAAATCACTTTTGTTCAAGCGGAAGATTTATTGAACGAATATCCGGATTTGTCGCCGAAAGAACGGGAACACGAAATTACGCGGAAATACGGCGCCGTTTTCCTTATCGGCGTCGGGCATAAACTGTCGAACGGCGAAAAACACGACGGACGCGCGCCGGACTACGACGACTGGAGTTCGGAGACGGAGCCCGGTTATTTTGGGTTGAACGGCGATATTTTGCTTTGGAATCCGATTTTGAAACGCTCGTTGGAGCTTTCGTCGATGGGGATTCGCGTCGACAAGCGTGCGTTGTTGAAGCAGCTGAAGTTGGAGGGATGCGAGGAGCGGCGCGAGTTGGCGTTCCATAAAGCGTTGTTAAACGACGAGTTGCCGTTGTCGATCGGCGGCGGAATCGGGCAATCGCGTCTTTGTATGTTCTTCCTGCGTTGCGCGCACATCGGCGAAGTGCAAGCGTCGATTTGGCCGCCGGAGATGATTCGCGAGTGCGCGAAAGCTGGAATTGCGTTGCGTTAATTGGGTTAACGAACAATTTAAACGCCTCGACGGGAACCGTCGGGGCGTTTTTTTTACGCCGATTAGATGCGACGAGCGTTTGAAGGCGCGTCGATAAACGCGGCGGGCGGTTTTGCCGGCGAGCGAAAGGAAAAACGTTAAGGTTGAGCGATATTAACGATTAAACGAGCGACGTTGCGTTTATCGAACGGGAAGCGTTAAAAAGGACGAGAAACGCGACGTGCGTGAAGTAACGTTCGGGAAACGTTCGGGAAACGTTCGGGAAACGTTCGGGAAACGTTCGGGAAACGTTCGGGAAACGTTCGGGAAACGTGCGGGAAACGTTCGGGAAACGTTCGGGAAACGTGCGGGAAAGAACGCCGCGACGATTCGCGGTTTTAAAAAGCGCAAGAAACAAAAAAAGTCTCGCTTAAACGCGAGACTTTCGGAGCGGAGAGGACAGGATTTGAACCTGCGGAGCCCTTACGGGCTCACGGGTTTAGCAAACCCGCGCATTCGACCACTCTGCCACCTCTCCAAATTTATAATCTTATTATACCCGATTTGGACGCGAACGCAAGCCCTGTTTTTGGATTTTTTTCTTTTTTAAAACGCGGTTTGGGAGACAAACGTCCTCCGTTTTGGGGGGGCGGAAGGGCGGCGGGAAACGAGCGAGTTCGACCGTCGCGGGCCAAGTTAACATCTTGCGTTTTGACGACTAACGCCGAAAAACGGAAGTTGGGAACGTCGGAAGTTCGGAACGTCGGAACGTTGGAACGTCGGAACGTCGGAACGTCGGAACGTCGGAAAGGCGGAAGTTCGGAACGTCGGAACGTCGGAAAGGCGGAACGTCGGAACGTCGGAACGTCGGAACGTCGGAAAGGCGGAACGTCGGAAAGGCGGAACGTCGGAACGTCGGAAAGGCGGAACGTCGGAAAGGCGGAAAGAGAGCGACAACGTTCGGAACGAACGCGCAAGAAACAAAAAAGTCTCGCTCAATCGCGAGACTTTCGGAGCGGAGAGGACAGGATTTGAACCTGCGGAGCCCTTACGGGCTCACGGGTTTAGCAAACCCGCGCATTCGACCACTCTGCCACCTCTCCAAAACTTATAAAATCAGTATACCCGATTTTTCTTTTTTTTCAAGCGGTAATTTCGGATTTTCTCTAAAAAATTTTAAAAAAGCGAAATAACGCTTTCACTACAAGAAAACGCGCCCTCGACGACGAAATGAAAATTTACGACCGTCGTCGGGACGCGTTCGATTTAAACGCGTTAAACGCTTCGACTAGCGCGCTTTTTTAGCGGTTTTAGCGGTTTTCGTCGTTTTAGCGGCTTTTTTCGTCGCTTTGGCGGCGCGCTTTTTACGTTCCGTTTGAACTTGCGCGACCATCATTTTGCCCGGTTTGAACGCGACGGTTTCGTGTTCGTCCACCCAAACTTCGACGCCGGTGCGGGGGTTGCGAGCGTTGCGAGCGGCGCGACGTTTGACGGCGAAAACGCCGAAGTTGCGGAGTTCAAGGCGACCCGTTTTCACCAAAACTTCGATAATCGAATCGAACGTCGTTTGAACGACTTCTTTAGCTTCTTGTTGCGAAAGTCCGGTTTTATCGGAGACCAAACGAACGACTTCCTTTTTGGTCATAATATTCCTTTCTTAATACGCGTCGACGAAATGCGTCGTTAAACTGGCCGACTCAAACGGTCGGGCGAGCGGTTATTTTTAAGTTCAGTACGGATAACATTTTAAAACGAACGTCCGGTTTGTCAAGCGGTTTTCGTCGTTTTTTTTATTTTTTCGGCGTAATCTAAGTTATTTTCGTAAAACAGGTTGTCGATTGTCCGGCAAAAAACGCGCGACGTCGCTAAAAAAACGACGCGTTACGATAAATCGAACGCAAACGACCGCGCCGCCGAAGGAAACGCTAATTTTTTTTGACGTAAAAACGTTCGATATTGATTCCGCCTTTTAATTCTTCCTGCAACAGTTGGACGCGATGTTCCAGTTGTTCAACTTGACGGCGCAAGTCGTGCAACGTAAACTCTTCGCGCTCCTGAACGCGACGTATGCGCGGAACCGCCGGGTAACCGAGGTGTCTCGCCAACGCCGAGAACAAAAAAAGGGGATCGCGCCCACGCGACGCTCGAGCGATTCGGCCTTCGCGTTCGCCGAACAGCGTCGCTTCCGACTCCTCGCCCTCGCGCTTCTCGTAATGCGCGCTTCGAACGTAAATAAGGTCGGCGACGTCGACGAAACCGATTTGCCGCCGCAAAACGACGTTGATCCAACGGCGCCAATCGTCGTTAAAAATCGGATCGTTGGCGATCGCCTCCAAACCGCGGTCGAAACCGAGCCGGTTGCGGCTGAGCGTTTCAAATTGGTAAAAAAACGTTCCTTGCGGCGTCGGTTCTTTGGAGCGATAATCGGCTTCTTGTTCCAGTATCTTGAGCGCGACGCGGAAATCGAATCGACCGTCCTCGCGTTCCGCCTCTTCAAAAACGAACGTTTGGAAGGGCGTGAAGTAGTGCGGAAGGCGACGCGTCGCCAAATACATCTTGCCGGAAAGCTTCACCTCCGTCAAAACGATCGAAATTGCCGTCGGAAGGTTCGTCGCGGCAAGGATTTCGTTTTTCATCCCGAGAAGGATTTCTTGAGACGAAAAACCGGCGTCCAAGCGTTCGCGAAACGTTCGGAAAAAAAACGTTTGTTCGACGTATTCTTCTTTAGCTAACAACATTGCGCGAAAACGGCGGGAAACGAGGAAACGAGCGGCGCTCAATCTTCGGTCGACCAACGAGCGAACGCCGCGCGACCCAAAGAACGATTTAAAACGCGAGCGAAAAACGTTCTCAAAAGCAACGATTAACGTTGACTTTCTTATATTGTGCCGACTTTTTTCACTTTAGCAAGACGTCGCGTCCCAAAAAGACCCGGCTTTTCAAAATTTGCGTCCGTTTGTTCGTTCTAATCGGCGGAATCGGCGCGATTTGCGAACTTGATTTTAAAAAAAAGCGCGTTTTGGGATTTATCGTTAAAATTTTATCGATAAAAAAGTAAAAAACGGCCGGCGCAACGTCGCCGACCGCGCGTTTTAGGAGCGTTCTTCGAGGAAACGCGAAAAATCGGCGTCGACTCGCCGCGTCGCGCTTCCGGGTTCGCGCGGCGCTCGACTTTGTCCGACCGACGGCCAAGCGGGAGTCTCCGCCAATTCCGGCATCAATTCGATTAATTGATCGACTAGCGACGCGACCGCCGGTTCCAAACGCGTTCCGCGGCTTAAATCTTGAAGTTGTCGGGCCGTTTTCATCGTTCGGAGGAGAAGCGCGCGGTTGCGAATCGGATCGGGAACGACGTCGTCGAACGGAATGAGTTCGGACGTCGGAACGTCGAGGACGGCGCGCCAAGCGTAAAGTTGCGAAAGGGTTAAGTCGGCGTCCGGACGCGCTTGCGCCGCCGCTTCCGAAAGAGTAATACCGAGACGACGAGCGCAACCGGCGAGCGTCGCGTTTTGCTTGCGGAGCGTCGAGGCGATAAAATGGAGCGGACGCGCCGATTTTAAGGGCGAGCGGCGTTCCGGATTTGACGGTCGCGACAACGACGCCGGCTTAACGTCGCGAGGCTTGCGCGACGTTTCGGGAGCTTGGGCGCGAGTTTTCGGCGCTTTGCTCGGCGGCGCGTTGAAAACGAACGCGTCGTCGAGATTGGACGGAAGCGAATGAACGGCGGTCGACATTTTTCGGCTCCTTGCGGCGAAAAAAATAAAAACGTCGCGATAAAACGTTATTGAGCGTTAATTGCGGCGGAAAGTAAAAACAACGGGACGCGACAAGTTTGACCGCGACGACGCGTTTTTGGACGGAAAAGAAGGAAACAAAGTTCCAACATTGCAAATTTTTCGGAAAAAAACGGGCGAAAAGTCGACGCGCGCCGAGTAAATGCGACTATAGGCGGGCGGCGGAAAATAGAAAAGACGAAACGAGGCGCAAAGGCAAGAAACGAAAAAAGCCGCCGACCAAAAAAGTCGACGGCTTTTCAAAAAACGGCGTTAAAACCGTTAAAAACGGCAAAAAGGGAGCGGTAACGCCCGCGTCCGGCGTCAAGTGAGGCGCTTGCGGTCGATTTCGTCGGTCGAGTCGTCGCTTTCGCGCTTCCGGAAGAGGAGGCGAATCGGAACTTCGCCGATCGGCAGCTCGTCGCGGAGAACGTTCAAAAGGAAGCGGCGATAACTCGGCGTGAACGCGTCCGGCATATTGCAGAACAACACGATCGTCGGCGGCGCGACCGCGACCTGCGTCGCGTAATAAATTTTCGGCTTCCGATAGTGGAAGAGCGGCGGCGGCGTGTGGTTCATCGCGGCGACGACCAGCTTGTTTAGGCGGTTCGTCGAAATACGCATTCGACTTTGACGCTTCAACATCTGCGCGTGTTGCAGAAGTTTGCTAACGTTTTTGCCGGTCATACCGGTAATGAAGGCGATCGGGACGTGCCACATCGTCGCGAACGTCTCGCGGAGGTACTCGCCCCAACGCTCGGTCGGCATATGCTCCTGCATTTTGTCCCATTTATTGACGACGAAAATGCAAGGTTTGTTGTGTTCTTCGATTAATGAAACAAGTTGCTTGTCCATTTTGCTGATTCGTTGCGAGCAATCGAAGAACATCAAGACGACGTCGGCCATCCGAATGCTCCGCTCGGCGCGAGTCAACGCGTAAAAATCGAGGTCGGTCGAGAGTTGGCGACGGCGCATAAAACCGGGCGTATCGATCGCGACGAAAGTTTGACCGTTCATTTCGAAACGAACGTCGACGCAGTCGCGTGTCGTGCCGGGAACCGGGCTGGCGATGACGCGCTCCTCTTGCGCCAACGTGTTGACGAAGGTGCTTTTTCCGACGTTGCGGCGCCCGACGATCGCCATTTTCATCGCCGGGTCTTCGTAATTGTCGCCGCGACCGTCGAAAAACGCCGAAATCGGGAGCGCTTTTTCGATTTCCTCCATCAGGCGGACGCGACCGCGCTTTTGCTTCGCGCTGACCGAGACGACGCCCCAACCGAAACGGTGAAATTCGCGAGAGTCGAGTTCCTGCGCGTCGCCGTCGCATTTGTTCGCGACGAGCAAAATCGGAACGTTCAGCTTGCGCAACCGCTCGGCGACGTATTGGTCGAGCGGGGCGATTCCGTCGCGAGCGTCGACGACGAAGAGAATCAAGTCCGCCGCGTCGATCGCCAGCTGAATTTGTTGCTCGACGTCGGCGGAGAGGTCGTCTTTGTCGACGATTCCGATCCCGCCGGAGTCGGTCAGCTCGATCAAACGCGCCGAAATACGGGGCGTTTCCGACTCCGCTTCCGCCGTTTCGTCGGTTTCTTCGTCAAACTCGGCGTCGTCGGCTACTTCCTCGTCTTCCGAATTTTCCGCTTCGTCGGTTTCTTCGTTAAACTCGTATTCGTCCGCTTCGTCGAACTCTTCGTCTTCGTCGGCGTCCGCTTCCGCGTCGTCAACGTCGGCGCCCGGTTCGAACGGCGCGTCTTCGTCTTCAAAATCGAGGAGCGCGCCGTCTTCTTCGGCGGTTTCGTCGTCGGTTTGCGCGACCGGGTCAAGGAAAACGACGTCGTCCGATTCGGCTTCTTCCTCTTCGAGGGCCGGGGCGAGGTACTTTTCGTCGACGCCGTCGAGCCCAATGTCGAGAAGGAAGGAAACGCGGTCGCGGGTAACGCCGGCGACCGAGTCGACGATCGAAACGCGTTCGCCGATCAGCCAGTTAAAAATACTCGATTTGCCGACGTTCGGTCGGCCGATAATGGCGACTTTTGCAACGCCCATTAATAATAACGTCTTTCCAGCGTCGGCGTCGGCGGCGCGGCGTTCCGATTCGATGCAAACGGAAACGCGCCGTTGCGACTCCGAAGCAAAACAAGGCTTCGGTCGTTAAAAACGACAAAAATGGTAAAGTCGGAGGAGGACGACGTTGAAAACAGGGGTTCCGTTTTTACGGAAAACGCCGATTTCGCCGTTAAAACGAATTTTAGCGGCAAAATCGGCTTCTAAGGTCGAGGCGTCGTTTTTATCGGTCGAAACGATTTTTCGGGAAAAAACGACGCGACGCGATTATTTTTCGAGGACGACGGCGAAAGAACGTCCGCCGTTCGTATTGTTGACCTTCAAGAAGGTCGTTTTTTCGAGCGGTCGCGCGGCGCCGCGAGCGACGTTGATCGGGCAGTCCGCGGCGACTTCGTCGCAGTTGCGGGTCGCGGGAAGGGTTCCGTTGTTGACGGCCAAAATCGACGCGGCCAACTCGACGGCGCCGGTTCCGCTTCCGAGGTTTCCGAACGAACCCTTGGCGGAATAAACCGGAACGTCGCCGACGACGTTCGCAAGCGCGGCGGCTTCGACGGCGTCGTCTTTAACGCCGAGACCGTCGGCGTTGACGTGTCCAAGATCGGCGGCGGTTCGTCCGGCGCGTTCGAGCGCGAGTCGGCAAGCGCGTTCGACGGCGCCTTGTTGAATCCCGAATTTCGCGGTCGGTTCCAACGCTTCGGCGAAACCGAGAATCGACGCCAACGGCTTAGCTCCGCGAGCGAGCGCAAACTCTTTGCTTTCCAAAACGAACGCGGCGCCACCTTCGCCGATAACGGTTCCGACGCGGTTTTTATCGAACGGGCGCGGCAAATCCTCCGGCGTTTCGGTGTAAGGCGCCAAGTCGTAAGCGCCGCCGCGCGCGTAAATCGTCGGGTTGATTTTGTTCCCGACGCCGCCGCAGATCATCACGTCGGCGTCGCCCCGTTCGATAACGCGGCAGGCTTCCATCAGCGCGGCCAAACTGGAGCCGCGGTCGAGCGTCGGCGTGTTGTTCGGGCCGCGCGCGTCGCAGGAGATGGCGATATGACTGGCGATCATATTGGGAAGATATTTCAACATCCAAAGGGGCATCACCTTTTCCATCGAGGCGGGCCCCCAAGTGGAAAAGTCGTGTTTGTCGTCGACGACGCCCGCGCGGAAAGCGTCGAGAAGGAAGTCGAGTTCGAGGCCGATCAAGTCGCAACCGATCATACAACCGACGCGTTCCGGACAAACCGAACGTTCGTCCCCTTCGACGACGAGATTCGCGTTTTGGCAGGCGCGCGCGGCGGCGACGACGCCCATTTGAATATCGCGGCTCATCACCTTGATATTCTTTTTCGGCTTGACGTAATCCTTCGGGCGGAAGTCGGGAACCGCGGCGCCGATCGGACGTCGGGCGGAAGCGGTTTTGAGGGATTCAAGGCGGGAAACGCCGCTTTTGCCTTCGACGAGCGCGCTCCAAAAGGAATCGAGATCGACTCCAACGGGACTTAAAACGTCAAAACCGGTAATAACGACTTCTTTTTTGCTCATAATTAAGGCGTTTTGGGTAAAATGGGGGACGGGGCGACCGCTTTCAGGGCGTTCGAAGGAAACGCGAACGACGATTTCGGCGCAAACGTTTGCGCCGAACGGAGGCGGAAAACGTCGCGCCGCTTGGGCGTCGGGACGATTCGGAGATCGTCTCGGAGGCGGGACAAGCGACTGGACGCGCAACCGGAAAACAGGCGAGCGACTCGGGATTCCGCCGATCGCAAAACGCCGCTTCTCTTTATCCTAAACGAAACGCGACTTTTAACAAGGCGGGAGGGCGGAATTTTTTTAAATCTTTCCCTAGTTTTTGTTTTTCGGCGAAATTTTCCGCGTATTTTGACGCTTTTTCCAATTTATCGCGTGAAAAGTCGGCGTGTCGACGCCTTTTGTAAGGACGGCGCGGGAAATATCGGTTGCAACGTTAGCGTCGGATTTGTCGATATTGGCGAAAATAACGGTTTTACGTTTGTGTCGTCGGTTTAAAACGAAAATTTTGAAGAAAATTGAAAAAAAGACGCAACATTAGAAGCGGCGCGCGGTTTAAAATGAATTAGCGGCGACGGACGTTGGGCGTTTAGCTTTTAACGACGGTCGACGCGTCGACGAGAACTTTCGACGTTTTGGTTTTTAACGGTAAGCGGTTGAAAATATCGCCGATAATAACGTCGGCGTTTCGAAAACGTTTTTGGATAACTTCAAGGGGATTGCGATGAAAAAAGAATTTTTGACGTTTTTGATTTTGGCGCTCGGCGTCGCGACGACGGCTCCGGTCGACGCTCAACAACGCGCCGCGCAAAATCGTCGGCGTCCGCAAGCGACGGCGTCCGCGACCGCCGCGACTCCGGCGACCGCTCCGGC
>JAGBDD010000036.1 GCA_017937685.1 Thermoguttaceae bacterium
GGCCTTTGCCGAGCGTTTTTCCTCTCGGCGGAGCGACGACGATCGGGCGCGGGGCCGGTTTCGGCGGAGCGACGACGATCGGGCGCGGGGCCGGTTTCGGCGGAAGGACGACGACCGGACGCGGGGCCGGTTTCGGCGGAGCGACGACGATCGGCGGGGCGTGATCGCAACAATCGTCGTTATTGCCGATGTTGAGGCTGAAACAACCGAGGTTTAAGCTGAAACCGAAATCGTCGGCTTTCGCGGCGTCGGTCGGGAGGGCGAAAAGCGCGGCGCCGAGAAGCGCGGCCAAGGGCCAGGTTAAAGCGTTGCGGCGACGGTTGCGTTTATTCGCGAGGTTGGCGTTCTTTTTCATCGTTGCGTCTCCTATAAGTCGTTTTTGCGGATTTTCGAAAAGAAAACGCGCTGAAAATTTTGTCGTTAAGTTGTTTAGGGAAAAGTTGTTGCGTCGGTCGTTTTAGCGTTGTTTCCTTCGCCCGACAATGTTAATTACGCGAAACGTCGGCGACTTAACCGAATTTTTTTCAATTTTCCGAAATTTTGACCAAAATAACAAAATAGATGAAATGAGCAATGTAGGTAAGGAAACGCGGCGCGTCGAGCGTTCTAAGCGTTTTCAAGAAAAGATTAAAGAGCGAGAAAAAACGAGCGCAAGAAATAAAAAACGCCGCGAAGCGTAAACTCGCGGCGTTTAAGACGTTAAACGTTAAAAGCGGGGCCCTCCCGGTCTCGGGCCTCCGGGACGCGGCCCTCCCGGGCGCGGACCTCCGTGCGGCGGGCCGATATGCGGTCGGGGCGGCGGGGGCGGCGGAGCGAAACGCGGTCGCGGCGGCGGGAAATAGTAACGCGGCGGCGGAGCGTAATATCGCGGAGGCGGGGGCGGCGGGAAATAATATCGCGGAGGCGGCGGGGGCGGCGCGACGTAAATCGGGCCCGGGTCGGTCGCGTAAAAGAAGGAACCGCGTCCGAAGTTCAACGAAATACCGAAATCGGCGGCCTTCGACTCGACCGGAACGCTCAACGCTCCGAGCGCGACGGCGCCGACGAAAAACGCTCCTCGGAGCGCGCGTCGGAAACGGCGTTCGACTGAAGTTTTCATTGGTGCGTCCTCGCAAAGTTGGGAAACGGTCGAACGACCGCTTCGAAAGAGCGAAATGGGAAATCGACGGAAGCGCCGCGCCGACGAACGTCGCGAACGCTTTACTCTATTGTACGCGCCGATTTTCCATTTCGACGCGCAAGCGAAGAAAAAAACTCCCGGTTTTTTCGATTTTGCGCGAAATTTCTCGTCTCGGCGAAGAAAATTAGCGGCGACTAACGCTTGGGAGCGAAAATTGGAGCCGCCGTCGATGAAAAAACGCCGCCGTTCGAACCGGGAAGATTCGGACGACGGCGTTTCAACGTCGCGGGCCGCGCCGTTGGGCTCAAACGTTAGCGACCAACGGGAGCGGAAAACGAACTCGCGCGGTAGCGCGGGCCGGCGTCGGTTCCTCCGCTCTTGTTGGGCGAAAAAGTCAAGCGACAACGGAGCGGAGAAACCGAATTCGAGCGGTAGCTCGGGCCGGGAGCGGCGCCGTCGCCGCCGATTATTCGGCCGGGACTTCCGGCGTTTCGGCTTCGAGCGCTTCGGTCGCGACCGGCGCTTGCGCGTCGGCTTCGCCTTCGACCGCTTCGACGGCGGCTTCCGCTTTGTCGGCGGCTTGCGCTTTCATCAGGTTGCCGTAGCCGACGACGATGGTCGAGTAAAGGAGCGTAAAGATCGCGAAGCCGAGAATGAACTTCGTGAAGCGGCTCGTGCCCTTCCATTCGCGAAGCGCGAGACCCCAAATGGAGCTAAAGATGATGATCGACGCCATATGCAGCGTCCAGCTGGAGAATTGAAATTCGCCCATCTTCGTTTCGCCCATCGAGTAGAAGAAGAACTGCATATACCAGGTGAGCCCGGCCAGCCCCGCGAAGAAGTAGTTCCAGGCCATATTGACGCGATGCGTCGCCGGTTCGCCTTCTTTATCGGCGTTCGGGTTTTTGACTTCCGGATTAAAGAATTGGTACGCCGTCTTGTTCTTCGCGAGGAGAATACCGCACCAAATCGCGTTCGAGGTCAACCCGCCGAGGAGAACGACGCAGAGTTTCGGAAGACCGACCCAAAGGTCGCCGGTGCCGTGCGCTTTCGAGATGACGGCCAGCGGTTCGGCGGCTTGGAGCCCGTAAGCCATACACGCGCTGAAAACGCCGGAAATCGTCGCGACGGTCAAACCTTTGACGAAGTTAAACTCTTGGATCGCCGCTTTTTTCGCTTCGGCGTCCATTTCGCGTTCCTTCGACGTGCCGGCGATCGCGGCCAAGATAACGCCGATCATACAGACGCCGAGACCGAGCATCGTAACGACGAACGCCGGGTCGGTCTTCATCGACTCGACGAACGTGCCGCTCACAATCGGCGGCATAATCGTCCCTAAGACGGTGCAGTAGCCGAGCGCGATCGCCATCCCGAGCGACATCCCGAGGTAGCGCATCGTCAGCCCGAACGTCAACCCGCCGATTCCCCAAAGAGCGCCGAAGAGGTACGCGAGCCCCATCGCTTTCGGCGCGGTCGAGAACGCCTCGGCGAGAGACGGGAAAAGGCCTTTCGTCAAGCAAAGGGCGAGAATCCAAGGCGCGATAAGCCAAGAGACGATTCCGCCGGCGAGCCAGTAAACTTCCCAGCTCCAACGTTTTACCGCTTTGTAAGGAACGTAGAACGACCCGGACGCGAGCCCGCCCAGCCAGTGATAAATAACTCCGACAAATACGCTCGGCATACGATTTTCCTTTCCGAAAAACGGAGATTGGACGTAAAATAAGGGGCCCGGGCGCGAAAAAAAGCGTCGACCCGGCAAGCGCGTCGTTTTTAACGGTTGGGCGCGCTTTTTTCAAATTGTACCCGAATTTCGGCGGAAGCGCAAGCGGCGGAGCGTTTTTAGCGAAAATTTGCCGGAAATTTTTTTCGCGACGGTCGGCGTTTTACCTTCGGACTTATTAATAATTCGGACTTATTAATAATAACGTCGAATCGGCGCTTGCGGACGACAAACGCCGGGCTTTGCGCCGATCAGTCGGTTAGGTAGTCGAGCGTGATCGGCGAGAGGTCTTCGCTGAACGGCGGCGCTTTCGGGTTAAGGAGCGTTCCTTGGCTCGGGTCGTTCGGGTCGAGGTAGGCGTTCGGGTCGAGCGGCGCGTTCCAAAGGCGGCGAATCGTTCGGACGACGCGGGCGGCGGTCGCGTCGGCGCTTCGCAGGTCGCGTTCCGTCCAAGGCCCGCCGAACGCTTGCGTTTTCGCGCCTTTCGTCAAGACGACGTAACCGAGCGCGACTTTCGTTTCTTCGAGGTCTTGCCGCGAGCGGGCGCCGTCGTAATATTCGAACAAAATTTCCCGGAAAAATCGACGGTAAAGCGGAAGCTGCAAGTCGACCCAATCGAACGTCGGGCCGGTTGTTTCGTCGAGCGCGGCGCTTTGCGTCGTTTGCGTCGATTGGGAAGAAACGGCGCTTTGCGTTATTTGCGGGAAGCGGGAAGCGTCGGCGTTTCGCGACGTTTGCGGAGCGTTCGGCGCGGGCGTTATCCCGAATTTTTCGAGCGTTCGAAGGGGCGCCGAAAGACGCGGTTTCGCTCGACGGCGATGTTTCTCGTCGGCGACGTTCCCGAGTCGCGTCGTGAAGAGCGCGGTTTGCGTTTCGTCGTCGAAAACGTCCGGCGGGAAGTCCGAAATCGGCTCTTTCGACGGGCGGCCCTCCTTCGCCGTATCGAACGTTTTATAGTCGAAGACGAACCAACGGTTTTCGCGCGGGTCGTAATCGATTCGGTCGAGTCGGCCGAAAATCTCGACCGGGCGCCCCCCGCCGACGTCGAACGTAATCGAGCCGGAGCGCGGCGCCGCTTCGACGAACTTGATTTGCCGTCCGGAGCGCCGCCAAAGCGCCTGCCAACGAGCGAACGCGTCGAGACGCGAGCGGATTTGCTCGATTTGCACTCGAACGAACGGCGACGAAAGTTCGTTGAAATAACGGCTTGCGACGACGTCGAGACGCTCGCTCAGCCAAGCGGAGATCGCGTCGGCGTCGGTCGATTCCCGGATTTCCGGCGCGACGCCGAAATCGCGAAGCGCGTCGTGCGCGAGCGTTCCGA
This sequence comes from Thermoguttaceae bacterium, assembly GCA_017937685.1. Lineage (GTDB taxonomy): Bacteria > Planctomycetota > Planctomycetia > Pirellulales > Thermoguttaceae > RUG369. Next base: position 4,165 of record JAGBDD010000036.1, read on the forward strand.
AGGCGGCGGCGTTCATTTCGGCGGTCGTTTCCGGGGCCGCGGCGCGCAAGTTGAGGGCGCGGCGGAGGAAATATCGGTACGGACAAGCTAAAAAGTCGCGAAATTCCGTTGCTTTCATTTTGCTTGGGGCCGGGCCGGTCGTTCGGAGAATCGGAACGCTAAACCCGACCGGGCGCGGCGGTTCGGACGGCGTCGGCGTCGGCGGCCCGACGGCGAGAATCGTTGCGGCGGTCGCGAACGACGTCGTTTGAATCGGCGTTTCGGCTGTTTCCGCGTCGTTTGCGTCGGCGTTTTCAAGGTCGGCGGAGAGCGGCGCTTTCGGGAACGGTCGCCCGAGTTGACGCGCTTCGAGTTCGGCGAGATCGTTCGAACCGCTCCCGGCGAAGAAGCGGCAAATGCGCGGCGGGACGTTTTCCGGCGTCGTCGCGAACGCGAACCGACTCGGCGTTTTCGGGTCGTTTTGGAGCGAGCGTCGCCCGAAAACGACGAAGAAATTCCGTTTCGACGCGGCGAGCGCCGACGTCAAGCAAGCGTCGCGGGCGAATCGGCGGCGCGCGTCTTCGAGCCCGAGTTCGCGGCGCGTTTCGTTCGGAAGGAAAAGATCGCTCGACTTCGACGACGGAACGACGCCTTCGTTAAAGCCGGTCAAAATGAGATTCGGCGCGTCGTCGAACGCCAAGTCGAGCCAACCTTGCAACTCGACGACGTCGGCGGCGGGGAAGGGCGGAATCGTCGCTTTCGCGAGTTCCTTCAAAATCGTTCGAATCGCGTCGGCGCCGGTCGCGTCGGCGGTCAAC
>JAGBDD010000037.1 GCA_017937685.1 Thermoguttaceae bacterium
AAAAGCGTATAAAGACCGTCTCGTCGACGACCGCAAGGCGACCGGGCTTCGCGACGCGATCGTTTCCGGTTGCGGACGGGTGCGAGCGCGGAAAGTGGCGTTCGCCGTTACCGACTCCCGTTTCATTATGGGGAGTATGGGCTCCGTCGTCGGCGAAAAACTGACGCGAGCGATCGAACGGGCGCAGGAGCAAAACTTGCCGCTGATCGTCGTTTCCGGTTCCGGCGGCGGCGCGCGGATGCACGAGGGGATTCTGTCGCTGATGCAGATGGCGAAAACGTCGGCGGCGTTGGCGCGCTTTCATAAAGCGGGCGGACTCTTCATTTCCGTTTTGACGAACCCGACGATGGGGGGCGTCGCCGCGAGTTTCGCCGCGTTGGGCGACCTCGTCTTCGCCGAGCCGAAGGCGCTGATCGGATTCGCCGGGCCGCGAACGATTAAAGCGACGATTCGCGCGGAGTTGCCGCCCGGTTTCCAAACGAGCGAATTTTTGCTCGAACACGGCTTCATCGACCGCATCGTGCCGCGTCGCGATATGAAGAGCGAACTGGCGCGCGCCGTCGACTATTGCTGTAAATAGGCCCGGTTTTGCCGATTTTACCGACTTGAAGCGAGGGAAAGCGCAAACGGAACAAGGCGGAAAAACGGAAATCCTTCAAAACGCAAACGCAACGGACGGTTGCGCGGCGGGAAGCGACGCCGGTTTTGCCGATTAAACCGGGGCGGCGAGGGCGCTGTTTTGGACGATTAAAGCGGGACGGCGAGAGGCGGCGCCGGTTTTAACGATTGAAACGGAGAACGGCGCGTTTTATCGCCGAACGACGAAACGACGGAGAGTTTGATTTGAGCGCGAAAAAACGAAAAGGCGGCGGGTCGGCGAAAATTCGCGTCGATTTCAAACGGAACCGCAACGACCGAACGCGAGTCGTCTAATGGACGCGACGTTATAACGAGTATCGCGCCGCCGAAACGTTGGCGGGCGATTCGGACGATTTTGACGATTCCTCGAATTTTAGCGGCTCAGCGAACGCCGTCGACGACGCGTCGAGCGGCGAGCGCGTCGTCGGAAAGAGCGAGGCGACGCGGCGGCGAACCGTCGTCGGAACGTTCGTCGGGGCGGAGAACCCGTCCGGCGAGGTCGGCGACTTCGCGGTCTTGCCCGACGTCGACTTGAGCGTCTGCCGCAAGGGGCGCGTGTTGCGAGTACACGGGCTCGTTTCTTACGTCGAGGATGAGGAGGGGCGCGTTTATTCTTGCGCGACGCGGCGGATTTTGAAAACGTTGTCGACGAATCAGCGCCAAGTCGTCGTCGCCGGCGACCGCGTCTATTTCCGCGACGCGCAACTTCCGGACGGGCGCTTGGAGGGCGTCGTCGAACGGGTCGAGCCGCGCCGAGGAACGTTGAGCCGAACGAGTTGGAAGCGCAAACACGTCGTCGTCGCGAACGTCGAACAGGCGTTGATCGTAACGAGCGCCGCCGAACCGCGGTTAAAGCCGAATCTGATCGACCGCTTGCTCGTTACTTGCGAGCGTTCCGGGATAAAACCGGTGATCTGTATCAATAAAATCGACTTGGTCGACCCCGCTTCGCTGCAGCCGTTGGTCGGCGTGTACGCGAAAACCGGGTGCAAAACCGTCCTTTTCAGCGCGAAGACCGGATTTAATCTCGACCGATTGCGTCGTCTTTTGGTTGGGAAGGAAAGCGTCGTCGTCGGGCAAAGCGGAGTCGGAAAATCGTCGGCGTTGAACGCGATCGATCCGAGTTTGAATTTGCGCGTCGGCGAGGTCAGCCGCGAGAATCATAAAGGGAAACATACGACGACGACCGCCCGGCTTCTAAAATTGTCGTTCGGCGGTTACGTCGTCGACACCCCCGGCATTCGCCAGTTTATGCTTTGGGACTTCGACCCGGACGAGGTCGTCGGGTATTATCGCGACTTGCGCCCGTATGAGAATCTGTGCAAATTTCCCGACTGCGCGCATATTTGCGAAGCGTCGTGCGCCGTGAAAGACGCCGTCGCCGACGGTCGCCTCGACGCGCGCCGGTACGAGAGTTATTTGGCGTTGCGTTCTGGCGAAATGGAGAAAATGGATAAGTTGGAATAGCGTCGGAGCGTTTTGTCGGCGACTTTCGGCGGACGGCGTCGCTTGTCGCCGGGCGAATTGCAAGATGAAACGAACGCGTTTGATTTATTTGATAGTTGATTCGGGAATCAAACGCGCGGCTTGCGGTCGCGAGAAACGCCTTGGAAAACGCTTCGACGCGGCGACGAAAAACGAATGAAATTTGAAAACGGCGCGGATCAAACGCCGCGTCGTCCCGCTTTTATCGGTCTTTTTGAAAATAAAATTAAACGCAACGGGAGCGAGAAAATGAACCGAAATTCGACGCGACGCGCTTTTTTAGGGACTTTAACCGCCGGAGGAATCGGGGCCGCCGCGTTGGGCGTTTCGACCGTTTCCGGGACGACGGCGGCGCAAGAAGCCGCTTCGACGAATGTCGCGAGCGCGGAAAAGACGGCGGCGCCGACGTTGGACGCGAGCAAAGTTCGCTTCTGCTTGAATACCGGAACGATTTTGTCGTATAATCTGCCGTTGATGGAGGAGCTGAAAATCGCGCGCGCCGCCGGGTACCGCTCGGTCGAAATTTGGCTAATGCGGCTTCAAGCGTACTCCGACGATTACTCGCCCGCGAAGTTGGCCGAGTTGCGCAAATGGTTGGACGGCGAGGGGATGCGCGTCGAGGGCGGTATCGGGTTCGCGTCTTGGATCGTCGACGACGCGAAGCGCCGCGCCGACGGTTTGGAGCAGTTGAAGCGCGAGGCGGAGGCGTTGGCGGCGATCGGTTGCGCTTGCATCGCGGCTCCGGCGTCCGGCGCGAACGAAAAAATCCCGGTCGACGCGGTCGCCGAACGGTATCGCGCCGTTTTGGAACTTTGCGAACCGATCGGGGTGAAACCGCTTCTCGAAGTTTGGGGCGCCTCCGCGACGCTCGGGAAACTCTCCGACGCGTTGGCGATTTGCGCCGAAACGGGCCGCTCCGACGCCGCGCTTCTGCTCGACGCCTATCACCTGTACCGCGGCGGCAACTCGTTCGCTAGCTTGAACTTAGTTTCCGGCAAAGCGCAGCCGATTTTCCATATGAACGACTATCCGGGAACGCCGGAGCGCGAAAAGTTGAACGACTCCGACCGCGTCTTCCCGGGGGACGGCGTCGCGCCGCTTCGCGAAATTTTGGCGACGCTCTTCGCGAACGGGTTCGACGGCGCGCTGTCGCTCGAACTCTTCAACCCGAATTACCGCAAGGAGATGAGTCCGCTCGAACAAGCGAAAGTCGGCTTGGAGAAGATGCGCGCGCTCTTTGTGTAAACGGGCGGAATCCGAACGACGAGACGGAGCCAAACGAAAACTTGTCTTAACCGAGAGCCGGAACGAGGCGTCGACTTGGCGCCAAGGGAAACGGCCGACGAAAAAGAGGCGCGACGAACGGCAAACCGACGTCGCGTCTCTTTTTGATTTTGCGTTGTTTTGTGTTGTTAACGCCCGCCGAATAACGGCTTGCGGTTTTTGCGTCGACGCGTTCCAAGGTCGCGGCGACGGGGGAAAGCGCGCGGCGTTCGACAACGAGCCGGAACGAGTCGACGACTCGTTTCCCAAGTAGACGGCGAGCGAAAAAGAGGCGCGACGAACGGCAAACCGACGTCGCGCCTCTTTTTGATTTTGCGTTGTTTTGTGTTGTTAACGCCCGCTGAATAACGACTTGCGGTTTTGCGTCGACGCGTTCAAAGGTTGCGGCGACGAGAGAGAACAAACGTTGAAATCGGGCGACCGTCGCGCCGTTTGGCGCGGCGGCGGGAGAGACCGGGGGCGAAACCGGCGACCATCCGGCGCTCGCAGGTTGGCGAAGTCGCGTCGACAAGGAGACCGGGCGGCGGAAATCGGGCGGCGCCAATCTCGGGCGAACGCCGTTTAGCGCAACGGAAGCGTCGCGATTTTAGCGTTTAGCGTCGCTAAGTACGCCGGAACGTCTTCGACCGGCTTGCGATCGTGCCAGTCCGGCAGGAGATACGCGTCGATCGTCGGGGTGAAAATCGCGTTCTTTTCGGTCAAATTGAGCGTAACGAAACCCATATCGCCCCAGTGCCCGATCGACGGAAAACAAACGGTCGGAACGTTTTCGCGCGTCGCGATCGTCCACCAATGCCAATGCCCGAAGAGGTAGCCGGAGAATTTCGGACACGCGAGGAGCGTTTCGGTCAACAGCGTTTCGGACAGCGGGTGATGGCAGCCGACGAAAACCGGTTTGTCGACGTATTTTTTCAGCGTTTCGGCGAGCCATTCGCGTTGCGCCGGGTCGATTTCGCCGCGCACTTCGCCCTTAAGGTACGAGTCGAGCAGGATAAAGTCGGCGCGCGGCGTTTCGACGATATTAATATGGCGATTTTCGAGAATCGGCGCCTTTTCGAAACGCTCCGGAAAAACGGCGCGATAATTTTCGAGGCGGTCGTGATTCCCCATCGCGACTTCCCAACGGATTCCGGCTTTTTCGAGCGGCTCGACCATTCGACGGAAAATCTTGTAATCTTCGGGTTTGCCGGCGTCGTACGCGACGTCGCCGTAAATCAGGAGCGTCGCCGGACGCGGATTCATCGCCAAAATTTGCGCGACGCTTTTAATAAAACGCGACGATTGTTGCGACGACTCCGGCTCTCGAACGTGAATATCGGAGAAAATCGCGACAAGATTCGGATCGAGCGGCGCCGGTTCTTCGGCGGCGAGCGCGAGCGCGGCGAACGGGTCGCGCGCCGAACCGGCAAAAACGGCGGAGAGCGCGGCGAAGGCGGTCGTTTGCAGGAAATCGCGGCGGTTCATCGAACGGAATTCCATTGGTAAGACTCCTAAAATAACGGGTTGCGTCGTTTGACGGTTTTACGTCGCGACGTTAAAGGGCGACGCCGACCGCCGCCGATCCGGAAGCGTTCGCCAACGCGGGGCAAACGTCGCGACGTAAAACCGCGACGCCGACCGTCGGCGTTAAAACGCGAAACCGGGTCGACGTCGGGAATAAAGGAAAGTTCGCCCGCCGGATCGCAAACGCGAAACTAACGGACGTTTTTCAAAAAATCAAACTTTCGGGAGTTCCCAACCTTCGCGGCGCGGACGGGAGAGGAGTTTGTTTCCTTCCGGCAGGTTGCCGAATTCTTCTTTTTCGGCGTCCCAGAAGATCGGTTTGCCGACCGGAGCCGTCGCGCGGACGATGTTGATCAACTCGCAAATCGTCGTCGAGCGTTGCCCGATTTCGACGTCGGCGTTGCATTTCGCGCCGGTCTTGACGCACTCGGCCCAGTTTTCGACGTGATAAATCGTTTCGTCGCGCTTGTTTTTCGCTTCTTCCGGCAACGACGCGGCCAACTCTTTCGGGTTCGACGCGATCTTGTGGCGGTTGATTTCGAGCTTGCCCTTTTCGCCGACGACGATGCAGCCGAGACCCGGGCCGCGGTCGCCGTCGAGTTCAAAGCGAGCTTCGACGCCGTTCGGGAAGAGCGCCTTCACGCGAGCGCGCGGGCCGACGACTTTCGCCATATGGTAATAGTCGGCGCCGGTTTCGTCTTCGGAGTAGGGGCGGTTCGTGAATTTGCCGGAGTCGCGGATTTCGCACGGCTCTTCCAAAATGAGTTGCGTCGGGCCCGTAAGACTCGTGCCGATCGCCATTTGCATTTGGTCGAAGGAGTGCGTCCCCCAGCCGGAGACGCCGAAGCAGAGACCGCCGGCGTCGTAGTCGCCCCAGTTGCTCCAGCCGTATTGAATTTCCGGAATGCAAGCGCGGAGTTTCGCTTGGTTCGTCCAAATATCCCACCAAGGCTCGCAGTCTTTCGGGTCGAGTTGGAAGCGCGGGTCGTGATCCGGAACGACGTTCGGCCCGACGAAGTTCGGAACGAGAACCGTCTTAACTTTCCCGATCGCGCCGTTTGCGATTTGGTCGCAAGCCCAGCGGCAGAGCGGAAGCGAGCGTTGTTGCGTCCCGACTTGCGTTACTTTCTTGAGCTTTTTCGCGGCGTCGGCCATCGCGCGGCCTTCTTTAATCGTCAGCGCCATCGGCTTTTCGATGTAAACGTTCGCCCCGCAAAGCATCGAGTGAATCGCGACCCAAGCGCGTTGGTGCGTCGCCGTTTGGCAGCAGACGCCGTCGAGTTTTTCCGCTTCGATCATCTTGCGGAAGTCGTCGTAAGATTTGAGATGCGGGCGATTCTTCATATAATTGTCGACGCGCGGCTTGAAAATGTCGCAAACGGCGACGAGTTCGCAGTCTTTCGCTTGGGAAACGACGTTCGCGATGTACGTCCCGCGACCGCCGAGCCCGACGACGCCAATTCTAACCCGTTCGCTCGGCGGGGTTTGAGCGTCGAGACCAAGGACGCGTCCGGCGACGAGGAGAGGGGCGGCGACGGCGGTCGTTTTCAACAAAGTTCTTCGAGTCAGTTGCATATAAACCTCGATTCAATAATAACGGGGATGAAGTTGTTTAATTGAAACGATAATTTTAAATCAAAACGCGACGTTTTTTGAAATCAGCGCGTTTTTGAGATTTTCAAAAGTCGCGAACAAACGGACGAAAACGACCGACGACGCGAACGGAGTTAAAGTCGGCTAATATTTCGCGTCGTCGGGCGTTTGAAATTAGCTTTAAAGCTTTTTCAAATAAATATTTTTGTATTCGAAATGGGACGGCGGGCCCGGGTGGATTTGGAGTCCGAAAACGCCCGCTTTCGGCGCGTTCGGGCGTTCGTCGACCAGCTCCGACGTTTTAACGCCGTTGATGTATTGAACGAAACGATTCCCGCGCGCTTCAATTTTGTACGTGTTCCAACCGTTCATTTTAATCGACTTGGCGATTTCGGCGGCGTTCCCGAATTGTTCGATCGTCTTTTGACCGTCTTTCGAGAAGCGAGCCGACTGACCGCGCCAAGCGATGATTTCGCCGAGCGCTTCGCCGTAAAGGACGCCCATAATGTCGCCCGGATTAATGTCCGCTTGATAACCGTTCAGTCCGAAATTCCGTTTCGGGTCGAGCCAAGCGCGGTACTCGATCCCGCTGTTCCCGGCGTGAACGCGGAAGTCGGCGTAAAGGTCGAAGTCGCCGACCGGTTCGCCTTGCCAAACGAGGTATTCGCTGTACGGAACCGGCGTTTCCGGCGTCGAACGTCCGACGATGCAACCGTTTGCGACCGACCAAAACTGCGAGTCGCCCTTCCAACCGTTCAGCGTTTCGCCGTCGAAGAGCGCGACGCAACCTTCCGGCGGCGACGGTTGAGCGGCGGTTTGCGGCTCGTCGGCGAGACAATTTCCCGCGGCGAAAAGCGCGGCGCAACCGACGGCAAGATTGAAAAATGTTTTGGAAACAAACTTCGGCGCGGAACGAAGCGCGTCGGCGAGACGAGGACGGACGCTAAAACGAAGGGGCGAACGTTTCATCGCGGTTCTCCTTGGAGGGCGAAATAAGGGCGGTTTTTGAAAATTTGAAATTTGAGCGAAATGTTGCGCTTACGTTTGCGGGAGCGTTTGATTTTATCGATAATCGTTTGATAAACCGCGACGTTCCGCAAACGTCGCGGCTAACGCGACGCGAGTCGGGCTGGAAACGCGCTTTCGCTCTATATTATCCCGATTTTAAAGCGAAATGCAAGGAAAATCCAGCTTGTCGCGCCCATTATATTAAAATTTTCTCAAAACGTCTTGTATTTTTTTCGCAAATTTTGGTATAATATCGGCGTCGAGCGGCGCGAACGGCGCGTCGGTTCGGCGGAGAGAGTAGGGGAGAAGCGGCGATGAAAAAGGAAGATAAGAGCGAACGAGTCGAAGCGGCGGAGTTTATGAACGAATGCGCGTCGGGGTTTCCGTTCGAGGCGCTTTTCGGGACGACGCCGAACGTTTGTCTGTTCGTTAAAAATCGCGACGGGCGTTTCGTTTGGGGAAACGCGTTTTTGGTCGAGTTGTGCGGCGCGACGTCGCTCGACGAGATCGTCGGGAAGACCGATTTCGACTTTTTTCCGCGCGACTTGGCGCTCGATTATCGCCGCGAAGACGAGGCGATCGTCGCGACCGGAACGCCGATCGTCGACCGGCCTTGGCTCGTTTGCAACGCGAATAAAACGATCGATTGGTTTTTGTCGAATAAATGGCCTTTGCGGGGGCGGACGCGGCGCGGCGAGGCGAACAAAGCGGCGCCGATTCTCGGAGTGGTCGGCGCGATGCGGAATTATCGCCGTTTCGATAAAACGGCGCCAGAACAAAATAACGATTTGCGCGACGTCGTCGATTTTATGTTGAGTAATTACGAGCGCAAAATTGAGACGCGGGAACTGGCGGAGCTGGCGTTTTTGTCGACGAGTCAGTTTGAACGTCGGTTTCGCGCGATTTTTCGGATGACGCCGAGCCGTTTTTTGACGGAAATTCGCTTGCGAGCGTCGGCGCGGCTCTTGACTTCGACCGACTTAACGCTCGCGCAAGTGGCGAGTCGAACCGGTTTCTTTGATCAAAGTCATTTCGGAAAAGCCTTTAGAGCCGAGTATGGAACGACGCCGAAAAAATATCGCGCCGCTTACGGAGCGTTGCGCGGCGAGTCGAGCGAGGCGAACGGCGGCGCGGCGGCGCGTTTCGAGGCGGGCGTCTCTAAAGAATAAAGGGAAAAATCGGGAGTCGACGCTTGCAATTTGCCGCGAAATCGGCGATAATAACGGCGTCGCGGCGAACGGCGGGCGGCTTCTCGGCGAGTCGGCGCGATTTCGAGGAATTTTCGAACGTGTGAAACGAAAGGAAAAGAAAATGCGATTTTTGACGCAAACGCGGTTATTATTGGCGTTGGCGACGGCGTTGGTCGCGTCGTCGGCGTTCGGTTTCGAGACGTTGAACGTTTGGCCGTCGACGCCGCCGGGGGACAAGGCGGAGCAATACAAGGAAAACGGCGGCCCGTATTACACGCCGACGCTCGAATTTTGGGCTCCGAAAGCGCCGAAAACGGACGCTTGCTTAATTATTTGCTGCGGCGGCGCTTACAACGGCGTCGCATACGACTACGAAGGCGTTATGCCGCGCGATTTCTTCGTCGAAAACGGCGTCGCGGTCGTGATGTTGCGCTATCGGACGCCGCGTCGACCGGGCGTCGAAAAACACCGCGCCGCTTGGCAGGACGTTCAGCGAACGATTCGAATCGTTCGTTCGAAAGCCGACGAATGGGGAATTAACCCGGAAAAAATCGGCGCGATGGGCTTCTCGGCGGGCGGACACCTGACGCTGATGGCCGCGACGACGAGTCAAACCCCGGCTTACGAAGCGGTCGACGACCTCGATAAAACGCCGTGCCATCTGAACTTCGCGGTTCCGATTTACCCGGCTTACGCGCTGAGCGACGGCGTCGACGGCGAAAACAAAAATCGCGGAAACGACGCGACGCTCGTCGGCGACTTCGCGTTCGACGCCAAAACGCCGCCGATGTGCTTCATTCACGGCGACGGCGACGGCTACTCGCCCGCCGGTTCGGTCGCGGTTTACCTGCAACTTCGTAAAATGAATATTCCGGCGGAGTTGCATATTTTCGCCTTGGCCGACCACGCCTTCCGCAACCAACCGCAGGACGCGCCGATCCGCAAGTATCCGAGCCGCGTTCTCGAGTGGCTGCAGTCGATGAAAATTGTCGGAAAACCGACGAAATAAGGAGTAAGGCGCGGCGTAAGAACGGAGCGCGAGTCGAAAACGGGCGGCGCTAACGTCGGACGGACGGCGGCGCGACGCGGGCAAACCGAGCTTGCGTCGCGCCGTCGTTTTTTAGTTTCTTGCGCTGTTCCGTTCGGGCGAGAAGGGAACGTTTGAATAATTTGAAAAATGAGCGTATTTCGACGCCGTTGCGGAAAAGGGCGCGTTTGATTGATTTGAAAAACGTTTGAAAACGGCGGCGGTCGAAGGTCTCGGATTCGCGGAATTTTAGGCGACGCCGACGGCGTAAAACACTTGAAAGTTAGTTGGCGCTAATAGAAACGTCGAAAAAATTGAAAAAAGCGAGAAAAATGAAGGAAAAAAGGCTTGTTTTTGCCGCCGCGTTCCTTTATAATAGACGTATTCAACGGAACGCTGCTTTTTGCGGGAACTGTGGCGGCGGCGATTTCGGCGTCGGTTAAGTTAAAAAGCGGCGGCGTTCCGACAACGTTTATTCGGTTTTTTAACGCCTTGTCGCGTCGGGATTTGCGCGTTTTCGCCGAGCGGTTCGAACGAACGCTCGCGAAACGACGAACGAGCGAGCGCGGTTTCGACGCGAGGCGGCAAAGGTTTTGACGATGAAAAACAAGCAAACGAAACTCAATCGCCGCAAGTTTTTGGCGGCGTCGGCGAGCGCGATTTCCGCTCCGCTCTTCCTGCCGGGCTCCATCTTCGGTTACAACGGCGGCGTCGCCCCGAGCAACAAACTGACGACGGCTTTCGTCGGGATCGGGAACCGCGGGGGCGAGTTGCTCGGCGGTTTCCTGCACAACTCGAACTACCAAATCGTCGCGGTTTGCGACTGCTGGAAAGAACGCGTCGACCGCGCCGCCGGTCGCGTCAACAACCATTATAAAAACGACGCCGTCGCCAAATTCCATCGTTACGAAGACTTGCTCGCCGACCGCGACGACGTCGACGTGATCGTCTGCGCGACGCCGGACCACTGGCACACGAAGATCGCGATCGAAACCTGTATGGCGGGCAAAGACATTTATTGCGAAAAACCGCTGACGCTCACGATCGAAGAATCGCGTCTTATCGTCAAAGCGGCCCGCAAATACAATCGCGTCTGCACCGGCGGCAGCCAACGCGTGATGGAAGATTACGGCTATATGGCGCCGATCCTCCAAAGCGGCGCGATCGGGGAAGTTAAGGAAGTTTATTGCGGTCTCGGCAACCCGCCGAAATACTGCTACTTGCCGGAACAACCGATTCCGGAAGGTCTCGACTGGGATCGTTGGCAAGGTCAAGCGCCGGTCGCTCCGTTCAACAGCGAACGTTGCAGCGGCAACTACGGCGGCGGTTGGCGCAATTACGGCGAGTATTGCACCGGCTTCCTCGCCGACTGGGGCGCCCACAAGTTCGGCGGCGCGATGTACTGCCTCGGCGTCGACAAAGAAGAGCCGGTCGAACTTTACCCGGCCGGTTACGAAGGTTCCGAATACGTTTGCGCCGTCTATAAGAACGGCGTCCGCTTCTATCACGCGTGGAACGGCCCGCACGACGTTACGTTCAAGGGAACCGAAGGCGAATACCGCCATCACCAAACGAAGATGAACCCGCTCAAAGCGGTCGACGTTCGTCGTTACTCCGGCGGCGCGACGAACATCGCCGACGATTTCGCGTTCTGCGTCCGCAACCGTTTGCGACCGTTCCAAGATTTCGAGTACGCCGCCGCGACCGCGACGCTCTGCCAAATGATGGCGATTTGCCACAAAGTGAAGCGCCCGCTCAAATGGGACGCCGAAAAGATGGTCTTCGTCGGCGACCAAGAAGCGACCCGTATGGTTTCGCGCGTGCAACGTTATCCGTATACGATCCCGGAAGTTTGAAGCGTCGGTTCGCGACGTTCGCCGGTCGACGCCGCCCTTTATTAATAAACGCGGTTCCGTCGACGCGGCGGTTTTCGGAATGTTAAGTAAACGCAACTCGCTTGAAAAAGCGATTTAGAAAATATTGGAAACGGTAAAATGAAATTGAATTGGAAAACTTACGCGCTCCTGGCGTCGGCGCTTGTCGCTTCGTCGTCGTTCGGTTCGTCGGCGTTCGCGCAAGAAGCCGCCGCGAAATTGGCCGAGTTCGCGCCGAAAATGACGGCTCAAAATATGGCTGACGGCGGTCAAGTCGGCGAAATGGAAAAGGCGCAACAAGGCTGGATGAATTACGTCCTCGAAACGGCGTCCGACAAACCGGAAACCCGCGCCGAAGCGAACAAAGCCGCGTTGGAAGCGTTGGCCGGCGACTATCCGGTCGTTACTAAAGCCTGGCTGTTGCACGTCTTGCAATGGACGGCGGACGAAACCTGCGTCGACGCGATCGCGCCGTTCTTGACGAACGAAGACGCTCGCCTCGTCGACGCCGCCTCTCGCGCTTTGGCCGAAATTCCCGGCGACGCGGCCCTGAAAGCGCTCGAAAAAGCCCGCGACGCCGCCGAAGGCGACAAAAAAGCGGCGCTCGACCACTTTATCAAATCGCGTTCCGTCGACTGCTCGCCGGCCGTCGAAACCGAGACGATTCAATCGCTTCCGTATGTTTCGGACGCGAAATTCGCCGAGTTTATGAACGGTTTCGACAAGCTCTCCGACGACGATAAAGCCCGCGCGCTCGGCGCTTTGCGCGTCCGTAAAACGAAGGACTGCGTCGACGTCGCCGTCAAGGCGTTGAAGTCGGAATCGGTCGAAGTCAAGCGCGCGGCGATCCTTGCGCTCGAAAAAATCGCGACCGGCAAAGAGTTCGACGTTCTTTACGAACAAATGAAAACGTTCGATCGCGGTTTTGTCGCCGACGCGATGAAGCGGATTCCGGGCGCCGATTTCGACGCCGCCGTCGCGACGGCGTTGAAGAAGGAAACGAACGGCGAAAACGCGGCGACTCTCGCCGACGTCGTGAGCGGTCGTTTCCTCGTTTCGGAAGTTTCGTCGCTCCTCGACGCGGCGAAAAAGGACGATTGCCCGATTCGTCTGCAACTCCTGACCGCGGCGGAACGTCTTGCGACGAAAGAACATATCGGCGACTTCGTCGACGCGTTCGTCGCGATTCCGGCGGGCGGCGACCGCGACCGCGCCGAGCAAATCATCGCGCGTCTTTGCGAAGGCGACGCGACTCCGGTCGTTGCGAAGATGAACAACGCCAACGGCGCGACGATCTTCCCGTTGCTCGGGCGCATCGGCGGCGACGCGGCGTTCGCGCAAATCGAACGCGGTTTGAAGTCGAACAACGCGCCGATGATCGCGCTTTCCGTCCGTTCGCTCTGCAACTGGCCGAACGCTAAAGTCGCGGCGCAACTGCTCGACGCCGCGAAGAACGCCGCGTATCCGGAAAATATGCGGATTCAAGCGTTGCGCGCTTACATTCGCGTCGTTTCGCTTCCGGACGACCAAGACGCCGTCGATATGTCCGGCGCCGACAAGTTGGCCGCGTTGAAAGACGCGTTCAAACTGGCGACCCGCGACGACGAACGCAACTTGGCGCTCGAACGCGTCGGCGCCGTCCGCGAGTTGGACTCGGTGAAGTTCGCGCTCGAACATGTCGACAATAAAGCGTTGCAAAATAAAGCGTTGAACGCCGTTCTCGACCTCGCGCACCAAGACTTCCTCCGTAAAAAGGACAAAGACCTCTTTACGAAGGCGCTCGACGTCGTTCTCGAAAAGGGCGACCAAGGCCAAAAGGACCGCGCCGGTCGTTACAAGGCCGCGATGAAGTAAGTCGTTGAATAGAACCGCTTAAGACGGGCGGCGTTTGACCGCGCTCGACGGTTTGCGTCGGGCGCCGATTGAAACGTTTTTCGCGTTGGAGCGTTGATTTCGCATCCGACGCGGGAAACGTTTTTTTTTTGTTTTTTTGACTTTTACTCCTTGCGACGCTTGAATTTGCGGCGTTCGAGCGATATAATTGAGGGCGAAAAGGAACCGTCGACGTCGAGGCGGTTGCGAACGAACGCGCGTCGAGCGAACAACTTGCGCCAAAAGGAGCGGGCGATGAAGGGAAAAAAACAAATCGGAAAAAGGGACAAAATGGTCGCGGCGTTGGGGGGCGCGGCGCTTTTAACCGCGTTGTTCGGCGTCGGCTGGAGCGCGGCGCAAGACGCGCAACCGCTTGTTAAGTCGGGTGTTGCGGCGACGGCGCGAGCGACGGGCGGCGGCGAGTCGATTCGAAACGGCGACGCGCTGTCGAGGCCGGTTCCTGTCGTCGGGAAGATCGCGTCGCTCGGCGTTTTCAAAAACGGGATCGCGGTTGTCGAGGAACGTTTCGAGGTTCCGGGGCCCGGGCGATACGCGACGTCGACGCCGCCGACTCCGCTGCACGGGACGTTTTTTATCGAGAGCGACGGCGTCGTCGAGACGACTTCGACCGTCGACGACGTCGAGATTCCGATAGCCGAAGCGGCGGAAATCGATTGGACGCAAGATTTTAGCGGGCGTAAGGTGCGCGTCGTTTTGCCCGGCGAGTCGGAGCCGCGCGAGTTGCGAATCGTTCCGACGGGACGTTCCGTCGACGGCGAGACGGCGAGCGACGGCGCGAGCGCTTACGCGGCGTCGCGTTGGAACGGAGCGTTTTCGAGCGCGCTTTCGACGCAAACTTCCGGCGTTTCTCGGTCGAACGTCGGCGGCGTTCTTTTTGCAACCGACGACGGCGAAACGATTTGGGTGAACGACGCGGCGGAGATTAAAGTCGTTTCGATCGCGCCCGGCGAAGGCCCGACGACCGTTTGGCGGAAGCGTCCGCGGCTGATTTTCGACGTCAAACCGAGCGGCGACGGCGCGGAAAAAGGGGAAACGGGAAAAACCGGCCCGACGACGATTCGGCTCTTTTACTTGACGCGCGGGGCGACTTGGGCGCCGCAGTACCGCGTTCGGACGCTCGACGGCGAAACGCTCGAAATCGAGCAAAACGCGATACTTGCGAACGAATGGCGTTCGTTCGAAGGAACGCCGGTCGCGCTCTTTAGCGGGTTTCCGCAAATCGCGACGCGCGACGCGCTTTCGCCGATGGCGCCAAGCGTCGATTTAAACGGCTTCTTTACGTCGCTTACGTCGGGCGCGAACGGCGCGGCGGGGCTTTACGCTCGCGGAGGCGGCTCCTCGATCTTGACGCAACAAGCGTTGACGCTAAACGCCGTCGCTCCAACGGGTTTCGGAACGGGCGGCGGTCTTGGCGCGGCGTCGGGCGACGAGGCGTCGTTCGGCGAAGGCGTCGACGTGTTCGCGCAAGCGGTCGGGCGCAAAACGTTGGCGAAAAACGACCGAACGCTCTTTTCGGTCGCTCGCAAAACGGCGCCTTATCGCCGCGTCGTCTGTTGGGATATCGCCGATATTTGGGACGAAAACGGACGGCGGCGCGACCCGAGCGCTTTTTTAAGCGACGGCGGAACAAGCGTTTACGGTCGAACGACTTCCGGCGAAAACTTGGTCGCGAACGGAAGCCGCTTCTCGGAACCTTGGGACGCGCTGCAGTTCGCCAATCCGTTCGACTTTCCGACGACGACCGGCCCGGCGACCGTCGTCGACGGCGCGCGCTTCTTGGGGCAAAATCCGATTTATTGGACGAATCCCGGCGAAACGACCTTACTGCCGATAACAAAAGCGCTTAGCGTTCGCGTTCGATCCGTTGAAAACGAGCGTTCCGAATACGACGCGGCGTCGACGAACGAGGTCGAACCGCGCTCGAACGAGCCGGAAAACTTCGACGGCTTGGTCGCGGAAATCGCCGCGCAAAGGGCCGCCGGAAACGTTGCAAGCAAGGCAAACGAAGCACCTAAACCCGGGAATAACGGCGAGTTGCGTTGGAAGGACGTTCAAGAAATTCGGCGCGACCTTTGGGGCCGGGACGTCCGAGTTCTGCCTTGGGGGAACTGTTTTCGCGTCGCGGTGATCGACGCGGAAATCGAAATCGCCAACAACCGCGACGAGGAAACGACCGTTTTGCTGAGTCGGCAATTTTCCGGCGTCGCGCTTCCGGAATCGTTCGAGGGATTCGACGAACCGCCGAAGACGACGGTAATCGGCGACGCCGCAAGCGGTTACGCGGCGAACCGCGTCAATCGACGGCAAGAAATGCGTTGGACGACGACGCTCAAACCGGGCGAAAAGCGGACGCTGAAATTCTCGTTCCAAACGTTGATTTGGATTTAAAGCGCGATAAAATAAGAGATTAGCGCGAAGTGAAACGAGAAACCGGTCGGCGGCGTTCTTGGCGCGTTGTCGACCGGCTAATTGGGGGAACGAGGGCGGGGCGTCAGTCGACGACGTCGCCGAGAACGAGAATCGGGCCGAACCAAACGTTGCGACCGTTGTATTTAGGTTCGGCGAGTTCCTTTTCCGGGTCGGCGAGGCGGAACGCGACCGGTTGACGGCTCGGTTGCTCCGCGTCGATTTCGACCGTCGCTTCGTGAACGACGTTCGGGTCGAGTCCGTCGGCGAGCGTCAGCGTCGCGAGGCGCCAGTAAGTGCAAAAACTGTCGAAACGCGGGATCGGATTGTTGTGCGGCTTGCCGTCGACGGTAACGCGGACTTGGCCGCCGTTCGGGCCTAAAATATCGTAAATCTTGACTTGCGAACCTTTAAAGCGGAACGTCAGCTTTGCGCCGGGAGCGTCCGAAGTGAAAACGACGTCGCCGAGGCGGCTTTTCGTCCAAGAAAGCGGCGAGTCGGCGGGAAGCGGCTTCCAGTCGCCGGAGAGTTGCGATTCCTTGATCGGAACCGATTTCGCGTTCTCGAAGTTGCCGTCGATAAACGATTTAGCGAGCTTGGCGGTTCGCGTCGACGGCGCGGGGAACGGCGTCGTTTTCGCTTGGGCGCGCATCTTGCGGAACGCGCCGCAAACGACTTTCGTGTAAATCTGGTGCCCGGCGTCGAGCGGGTGAACGCCGTCGGTCGAGAAGTGAATTTTGCCGTCCTCCGGTTTCTCGCTTTGATAGGTAAGTCGGCCTTTTTCGGCGAGTTGAACGACCGGAATGTTGAAGTCGAACGACGGAATCCCGTAAAATTCCGCAATTTGTTCTTGCGCCGAAACCGCACGCGGCGTCTTGCCGCTCTTATAGTCGTTCTCGTGCCCGACGCGGTAAGTGTAAACGAAAACGACGTCGATCGACGGGTTGTAACGCCAAATTTGGCGAACGATTCCCTCGAACTGCTTCCAAATGTGTTCCGGGCCGGTTCCGCCGTCGTTGACCGCGAACTCGACGAAAACCAAGTCCGGGTCGTGTTTTAGGACGTCCGGGCCCAAGCGGTAAACGCCGAGGTCGCTCCCGGTGCCGCCGATCGCCGCGTCGACTTCCGAAAATTCCGAGTTCGGGAAAAGCTCCTTAAACTTCGCGAGCGTTTGGACGCGCCAACCGGGCGCCGCGGTGATCGAGCCGCCGAAATAGGCGACGCGAATCGGTTCGCCCGCTTCAACCTTAGCGAGGAAGTTCGGGATTCCGTCGCGAATGCGTTCGAGCTGCGGAACCGCGTCCTTAAACTCCGGTTTTGCGGGGGGGAGCGTCGCGTCGGCGAGCGGAGCGGCGAAGAGACGCGGCGACGACGAAAGGTCGGCGCCGACGCCGGTTAAAACGAACGACCCGACGGCCGCGGTCAAAAAATCTCGGCGTTTCATCGGAAAAACTCCTTGCGTTAAAGCGTTGAAACAAAAGAAGATCAAATGAAAAACGCCGTCGTTTCAAATCGCGAAACGACGGCGGCAAGGGAAAACGGTTAGTCGCGGTAAAGTCGGCGCGACTCGATGTAATCGGCGACGACGTCGGGGGTTAGGAAGCGAACGCTCCGACCGGAGGCGACGCGCTGCCGAATCGCCGTCGAGGAAATTTCGAGCGCCGGCATCTCGACGACTTGCCGGCGGAACTCCTCGATTCGCGCCGGCGACGCGATTTCGCGGAAAAGGTCGAAATCGGGGGGCGGGAAACCGGCGCGGCGGGCGACGATCAGCGACGCGAGCCCGCAAATTTCGCGCGGACGCACCCAACGCGGCACGTCGTTGAACGTCTCCGAACCGACGATCAAATAAAGTTCGTCGTCCGGGTAAGTTTCGCGGTAATAACGGAGCGTGTCGGCGGTGTAACTCGTGTTCGGAGAATCGATTTCGTATCGCCCGACTTCAAATTCCGGGTAGGGCGCGACCGCCGCTTCGAGCATCGCGAACCGGTCTTCGCCGCTCGTTCGGACGTTCTTTTGGTGCGGCGGAACGCCCAACGGGAGGAAGACGACGCGGTCGAGGCCCGCTTCGGCGCGCGCCGTCTCCGCTAAAAGAAGGTGCCCGAAGTGAACCGGGTCGAAACTGCCGCCGTAAATGCCGCGTTTCATCGAGTTGCGCTCCTTGTCGGCGTCTTCGGCGCGACGCGGCGTCAAACGTCGGCGGCGCGCGAAGACGGAGTGTAACGGGAAAAAGGAGGAAAAGGGCGTCGCTTGACCGGACGCCCGAACGACGGCGTTTGTCGTCGGAATGCAAACGCCGTCGTTTCAACGGTTGCGCCGGACGCGAATCAGTCCGGAATGATCAAGCGCGAACCGCCGTTCGAGGAGCCGCCGTCGGAACCGGGCGTCCAAAGACCGCTCGATTTTTCCTCTTGCGCCGGGGCTTGCGGAGCGTCGAACGGCGACGGAGCGCCGCCGAGCGGGGAACCGCCTTGCGTTTGCGCTTGGCGACGGTACGCGGCTTCCGCTTGCGCTTGCATTTGCGCCGCCGAGTTCAAACGAGCGAAGAACTCTTGCAACGTTTGAACCGCTTGTTGGTCGTCTTGGTGTTCGGCGAAGACGTGTTGCGCAATGTCGCGAAGTTTGTCGTACTCTTGGCGATGGAAGCGCGTCATAAACTCAAGAACGTTCCATTGCGCGTCCGGTTGACCGACCGACGCGGCGTATTCGGTCGCTTCGGCGATTAGCTCGAGCGCTTTGTCCGAATCTTGCGCCAACACGGCGGCGTCGACGACGATCGAATACGCGATCGCGCGGGCTTCGTACTCCATTTCGCCGCTCGGACGGGTCAGCGTTTCGCGAGCGAACTTCTCCTTAACGTCGCGAGGCGCGACAAGGTTCGCGATTTGAAGGAGTTCGACGAGCGCGTCGGTGCGGAAGGTTTCGACCGAAAGTCGGCCCCAACGCCAAAGCGGAACGCGGCGGAAGAAGGCGAGCGTCTCCTCTTTCGACGCGAACGAGGCCGGCGGAACGATCGGTTCCGGCGCGGAAAGACCCGCTTTCGCCCGCAAAATCGACATAACCTTATCGGCGAATTCCGGCGTGAAGGTCGAGCCGACGACGCGAACCAACGCTTCGACGCGGCGCGCGCCGTTCTCGGCGGTCAGCGTTTCTTTCGGGGAAACGCCGCCGAGGATTTGATACGCGTGTTCGAACCACTTGTCGGCGAAGACGTTAAGGTGTTCGTCGAAGAGGGCTTCGACCGTCGCTTGCGAAATCGGGGCGCCGTCGCGGAATTGGAAACGCGGCGTCGATTCGTTCGTCGTCCAAAGAACGGTCGTTTCTTGCGGTTCTTCCGACTCGAGCGGCGGAAGGGCGCCGAGAATTTCGGTCAGCGCCGCGTCGACGCGAGCCGTTTCGCTCGGGAGCGCGTAAGTTTCGATTCGCGCTTCGCGGTCGGTTTGCTTGCCGAAGAGGAACGCGAAGGCGAATTGCGTCGGAACTTCCGCCAACGTAAGGTTTTCCGTCTTTTCCGAGAGCGGGCCGGTCAGCATATTGAAGGTCGCTTTCGGCGGGACTTCAAGGTGAGCGACGGCGGCGCGGAGGCGCGGGTTGGCCAACAAAATGCGGGACGAGAGGATTTTTTCGAACGCGGCGTCGAAGTCGGTCAGCGTATACGTCCGCTTGACGGTCGTTTCGACGTCGTCCCAAGTCGGAACGGCGCGGAGGAATTGGAACGTCTCCATATCGACCGCGTCTTCGGCGTCGACGTTCGGCGACGCGAGATAACGCTCGATGTAAGCGCGCCCGACTTCCTCTTCGGCGAACCAAAGGACGAGAATCCCGAGGTTGCGGAAGAGATTCGGCCAACTTTCGCCGAGCGGGAGGAGCGATTCGAGAATCGCGCGGCCCTTTTTCCAGCAACCGCGAGCGATCAGGCGCACCGCTTCGTCGTATTCGGCTTTTTTCTCGAAGTCGGCGGGCGCTTCGAGGTCGAAGACTTGCTCTTTCAGCATCAGCGGAACCGTTTCGGAGCCGAGGCAGCGATAGAGGAACTCGTTCGACGCTTGGTCTTGCGGCGCGAACGCTTGGAGCTGCTTCGCGACGGCGATCGCCGGGTAAAGTCGACCGTTTTCGTAGAAACTAACGCCGACGGTCAACATCGCCTGGATAATCGCGACCGGGAATTGGTCGCCTTCGACGTTTTCGATCGCGTCGATAAGGGCGGAAACGGCTTCTTGCGGTTTGTCGAGGAGCGCGGAGGAAATCGCCAGCTCCGTGTGCGCGACGACGTTTTTCGGCTCGCGAGCGGCGAACGCGACGGCGGTTTCGTAGGCTTGCTCCCAAAGCCCGATCATTCGTTGGAACAAGCACTTCGCTTCGGTCAAGCAGGCGCAGTCCGGGCGCGATTTTTCGAGGTTTTCGACGAAAGCGAGACCCGCGGCGAACTGTTCGCCTTCGAGGAACGCGTCGATTTGTTCCAAGTCTTTGACGTGATCCGGGCAGCAGAATTTGATTTTCTTCCCGCGACCGCCGGGGCAGAGGGAGTAGAGGTCGATGGCCATTGACGCAATCTTTCCAAACGTGTTTCAAACGGTTGTTCGTAAAATTCGGACGGGACGCTCGAACGGCGCCGCCGCGCGCTCGACGGCGAAATCGCGTCGACGCTTTAACGTATTTTAGCTCAAGGCGACCTAAATTTCGAGGGGGAAGCGCAAAATTTTGGCGAAAAAGCGCAAAAAAGCTCGAAAAACGTCGGAACGTTTGATATTTTTGAAAAATGTTGAAGAAAATCGACTCCGGACGGCGGAAAAGAGCGAGAAAGAACGAACGCCGACGCCGCAAGAAATAGAAAAACGCTCCGACGTTCGCCCGGCGAGAAAAAACAGGGCGAACGTCGGAACGAGATTGAACTAAATTCCGAAATTAACGGGAATTAGATGCGCGGGTGAACGCCGCCGGCGACGCGGTACGGGAGACCTTGAATGCGGAGGAAACCGGTCGCGTCGTTTTGGTTGTAGTCGCCGCCGCCTTCCATCGTCGCGATTCCTTGGTCGTACAACGAGTTCGGGCTCGTGCGACCGTTCAGGATGATGTTGCCTTTGTAGAGCTTCAGCGAAACTTCGCCCGTCGTCCACTTGTGCGCTTCTTTGATCATCGCGAGGAACATATCCATCTTGACGCTGTACCAGAAGCCGTAGTAAATCAACTCGGCGACTTCCGGCGCCAAACGGTCGCGCAAACGCATCGCTTCGCGTTCCATCGTCAGTTGTTCGATGTAACGGAGCGCGTCGTAGAGAATCGTCATACCCGGCGCTTCGTAAACGCCGCGGCTCTTCATCCCGACGAAGCGGTTTTCGACCATATCGATAATGCCGATCCCGTTGCGACCGCCGATTTTATTCAGCGCGTCCATAATTTCGTAAGCGCCCATCGTTTGGCCGTTGACGGCGACCGGAACGCCTTGCTCGAAACGAAGGACGACTTCTTCTTCGGCGTCCGGCGCGGTTTTAGGCGTATGTTCGCAAATGCCGAACTCGACCGTTTCCATTCCGTTGACGTTCAGGTCTTCGAGCTTGCCCGCTTCGTAGCTGATGTGGAGGCAGTTTTCGTCCGAGGAATACGGCTTCGCGATCGACGCTTTGACCGGAATGTTTTTCGATTCGCAGTAGTTGATCATCTCGGTGCGGCCCGGGAAGAGTTCGCGGAACTCGTCCATACGCCACGGCGCGAGAATTTCAATGCTCGGGTCGAGCGCTTCGGCGGCGAGTTGGAAACGGCATTGGTCGTTCCCTTTGCCGGTCGCGCCGTGAACGTAAACCGTCGCGCCGACTTCCTTCGCGACTTCGAGGATTTTCTTCGAGATCAGCGGGCGCGCGAGCGACGTGCCGAGGAGGTAGACGCCTTCGTATTTCGCTTGCCATTGGATCGCCGGGAACGCGAAATCGCGGCAGACTTCCTCTTTAACGTCGATGAAGCGAACGGACGTCGCGCCGATATTGATCGCCTTTTGGCGGATTTCTTCGCGATTTTCGCACGGTTGACCCAAGTCGACGTAAACGGCGTGGACTTCGTAACCTTTGTCCAACAACCAGCCCAAGATGACCGACGTGTCCAAACCGCCGGAATACGCCAAAACGCACTTCTTCGACATAATCTCTCTCCGTTGTTTTCCGTTTTAAGGCCCGAGAGCGCGGGCGCGCCGGGTCGAAATTTTTAAGACGCAAAATAACCTCTTATATAATACGCCCGTCGGCGTTTTTTTACAAGGGGGGCGGAAGGTTTTTCCGCGTCTTTTTCCGTTTTTCTCCAAATTGCTTATCGGTTTGTTCCGATTGCGAGAGTCGGCGCGTCAATAATTTTCGATCGATTCGGAGAAGACCGACGGCCAAAGGGAGTCGCCGAAGTAGAATTGAGCGGCGAGAACCGCTCGTTTGGCCGGGTCGCGTTCGCGGTCGCCGAGTTCGCGGTTGGCGGCTCGCACCGCTTCGCCGTTAACGTTTTCCGGTTGGAGGAGCGTCATACATTGGTTGAAACGCTCGCCGATCGCCGGGTCGATTTCGACGTTTTTCGGCGGTTCCCAAGTTTCGTTTTCGGGTTGACCGAAGATTTTCGGGAAGTGGACGCGCAGGAGGAGCGCCTCTTGGAGAACGCGCGGAATCCGGCGTTGCGACGCGTCGGCGAGGGCGGTTTTTTCGGCGAGATAAGCGTCGAAATAACGAGCGAACGTCGGGAGGTCGCGCATCAAGAGGAGGGTTGCGAGGCGGGTTTCGCGTTCCGGGAGGGGGCGTTTCGCGAGGTCGTCCGTTTGAACGAGCTGATAACGAACGTGGTCGGCGCAACGGGTCGTCGTAAAATCGTCGGCGGTCGGCTTTTGCGCGCGGACGGCGGCGAACGACGCGTCGAGTTCGGCGAGGCGCTCGTCGGAGAGCGTCGCTTGGCGCAAGTACGGCGTAAACGTCGATTTTTCGACGCTTCGAGCGTTTAAGTAAGCCGCCAACTCCGCCGCTTTCTTCCGATGGAAAAGCGTTCCTTGGAGGCGGTAAAGGTAACGTTCGGCGACGGCGCGGCGGTCTTCGACGACGTTGCAAAG
This sequence comes from Thermoguttaceae bacterium, assembly GCA_017937685.1. Classification (GTDB taxonomy): domain Bacteria; phylum Planctomycetota; class Planctomycetia; order Pirellulales; family Thermoguttaceae; genus RUG369. The sequence continues at coordinate 22,975 of JAGBDD010000037.1, forward strand.
GGCGAGCGTCGAGGCGGCCCAAGCGCTCCGTTCGCGCTTGACGACGTAATTGTTCGACGCGACGCGCATCGCCGGGTTGACGGCGCCGTACTCGTAAAGGATTCGGTCGCCGAGCATACTGAACGTCGTCGTTTGATAGTGCTGCAGCGGACGCGTCGGAACGAGCGGGCGCAAATAAAGTTCGTCGGCGAGGCGACCGAGTCGCGCTTGCGCCAAGACGCGGGCGGTAATCGTCGGGTTCGACGGCGCCGCGACCGTCGCTTCGAGGCGAACGATTTCTTCCCAATCTTCGCGGTCGAGGGCTCGGGCGATTCCGCAAAGCGCCGCGAAGTCGGGCGTGTAAACGGAGACGCGAACGACGACGAGCGCGAGCGTCAGGAGCGCGAGGGCGGAGATCGTCGCCGTCGAGTCGAGCGAAAACGCCGGTCGCGCGGATTGGGCGCTTGGGACGGTTTGCGACGCGTCGGCGGTTGCGGACGTTTGCGCCTTTCGCCCTTTTCGCGTCAAGCGTTGCGGCGACGCCGGTTTTAACGGTCGTTGGGATTGTTTCGGTCGAGCGATTTTCGGAGAGCGGCGTTCGGCGGTTCGACGGAGCGCGTCGAGGACGGCGACCGCGACGAAGTAGGCGAGGAGAGCGCCGAGGAACGCGGCGTAAATTTGGTCCGTCGCCGTGTCGCGTTGCGAAACGGTCTCTTCGGTTAATCCGGCGGCATAAAGGGCGCCGAGGCTCCGCGCGGTTCCGGCGAAGAGCGGCCAATAAAGCGTCGGGACGGCGAGCGTCCAAAGGGCGAGGAAGGCGAGACGCTTGCGGCGTTCGACGTCGACTATGTCGGTTTTAACGATTTCAACGGCTTGGCTTGCGTCGGCGGGACGCGTCGCTTCTTTCAAGAGGCAAAGCGTCGCCGCTAAGAGCGCGAAGACGCCGAAAATCGGGAAGCAAAGCGCGACTCCGAGCGTCAAAAACGCCGTTCGAGCGCGTTCCGGTTTCAACGCGTCGAAAATCAGCGCGAAAAGTAAGACGAACGAATATTGAAAAACGAAGCTAAAAAGGAACGCGACGTCGAAATATTCGAAAACGTAATACTCGACGTTCGCGATTTGAATCGCAAGGAGCGCCGACGGAACGAACGAAAGCGGGAAGAGCCGCCCGGTTAACCGGAATAATCGCTCCGTTCCGAATTGGATAAACGCCAAAAAACCGGCTAAAATCGCCGCGCCGAGCGTCGGGTAATAGAAAAATTGAACGAAAAACGCCGACAAGCGCAACGAAAGTTCCGCCGGACGAATCGCGTCGGTAAAAAACGACCAACGCCAAAGGAACAGGTCGCAACCCTGCGCGACGTAGAGGAAATCGCCGTATCGAACGCCCCAAAACCAAACGAAAAAGAGGAAAAACGCGAGGCGCGCGGCGAACGGGAAACTAACGAGTCGGCGGCGCGGGGCGGCGGACGTCGGCGAAGGCGAAGTCGAGTCGGGAAGCGGCGCGGAGGTCGGCGACATAGCGGGAATCCTTGCGATCGAGAAGGGCGAAACGAGTCGGCGACGCGAACGGGAAACGTCGAGCCAAAAGAAAACAACCCGACTTTCGGCGGTTTGGGGGAAGCGTCGGAAGTTGGGGCAAACGTTGGCGACGCGAGGCCGCGAGGGAAAATTCGCGTCCTTGGGGAAAGTTTGCGTCGGACGGTTCGCGAGATTGAATTTGACATTAATTATATGTCGCGCTTGGTTAAAGGGAAGGGCCGTCGTTAAAAAAAGGGCGTTCCGACGCTTTAAAACGTTCGATTTTAACGGTTAAACAGGTTAAGACGGGTTGGCGCGCTCGGACGACGTCGGTTTGCCGCCGTCGCGGGAGTCGAGGGCGCCCAAACGACGACGGTCGGAAGCGACGCAACGCGGGCCGTCCGAGAAAACGAGCCGTCGAAATGGGGGGCGAAAAGATCGAGCAAACGTCGTCGATTTAATCGCCGACGAAGCGGACGGAACCGACGACGAGCGCGACGGAATAGAGTTAGCCGACGCTAGTTTTCGGCGTCGCGTAAAACGTCGGGAGCCGGTTTGGAACGACGCAAAAACGGGCGGAAATCAAACGCCGCGCCGCGTCGCGACCGTCGGCGCTCTGAAACGCTTTGAACGCCGGGGGGGAACGTTCGACGGAGCGGGCGCGACGCGTTAAATTTAACGTTCGCGTCGCTTGGGAAAGCGTTCGGCGAGGAGGGCGCGCAACGCCGTTTCGCCGCTTAAAAACTCGACGCCGATTCCGAGCGCGAAAACGGGGCGACCGCCCAACGTCGATTCGGGAATTTTAACGAAATCTTTCGCCGTCGTTAAAATCGCGTCCGCGTCGATTCGCTCCGCTTCCGCCGCCAACGACGCGAAATCGCTCGCCGAGTAAGCGCGATGGTCGGGAAACGCGATAAAATTTGTCGGCGTTAACCCGTTGGTTTCGAGCGTTTTGCGAAAACCGGACGGCGCGCCCAAACCGCAAAAGGCGAGAAAACGTCCGCCGCGCCGCGTTTCGGCCCAAGTCGCGAACTCTTCGCGAACGAGGCGAGCCGGGCAAGGCGGGGCAAATATTGCGGGAGCGCCGTTGGGAAGGTTTGCAAGGTTAAAATCGTTTGCGCTAATCGCGTCGTTTGAGGGGGGGGCGCCGTTAGGAGCGTTTAAATCGTTTGCGTTGTTTGGGACGTTTGCGCTAACCGCGTCGGCTGCAATATTGGGGGCGCGTCGCGAGAAGATAAAACGCGGGGTTTGGGCGATTTCGGCAAAGAGCGCGTCGGGATTAAAACGCTCGACTTGGGCGCGAATCGCTCGACGGCGGTCGTCGGAAACGAGGTCGGCGCGGTTGAGGAGAACGACGTCGGCGCGACGGAGCCCGACGAGCGGTTCGCGGAGAAAGCCGGACGGGAAGACGCGTCCGCCGCCGAACGGATTGAGCGCGTCGAGGAGGACGACGTCGAGATCGCGTCGGATTCGGCGGTGTTGGAACGCGTCGTCGAGGAGCAAAACGTCGACGTCGGGCCGCGCTTCGACGAGCGCGGCGGCGACTTCGACGCGTTTCGAACCGAGAAAATGCGGCGTCGTCGGGAAACGGAGAGCCAATTCGCGCGCTTCGTCGTTGAAATGTTGAAATTGGGCGATTGGGGGTGTTGCGGGGCGCGGCGTTTGCGTCGACGGAAGCGTCGAAACGGATTGGGAAGGGGGGCTGTTTTGACCGTTGGGGGCGGTTTGGGCGATTGGGGCGGCGTCGACGCGGGCGAAGAGTTCGCGTTGGCTTTCCGCTTGGTAACCTCGACTGATAAAAGCGGGCGTTTGCGCGTTTTGGAGGAAATAGTCGGCGAGCCAACCGACGAACGGCGTTTTCCCGACGCCGCCGAGCGTTAGGTTGCCGACGGAAATCGTCGGGCGCGGCGCTTGGAAAGCGCGGAGGACGCCGAGATCGTAAAGGCGATTGCGGAGCCGAACGACGCCGGAGTAAGGGAGCGAAACGAGCGTCGCCGCCGTTCGAAAAGCGCGAGCCGCGAGCGTTTGCGTCGAACCGTCGACCCAGCCGCGCGCCGTCGATTGAAACGTTGTTTTCATATTGGTCGGTTAAAGGGGAAGGAACGCGTTTGGCGGTGAAAGCGGGCGATTGGATTGGGATAACGTCGGCGAACGGCGAAAGGGGAACGCGGCGCCGACGCGTCGACGATAAAGATTAACGCGAATTTTGTCAATATATATTATATATTAATGCGAAAACGCGAAATTAAGAACGCCCTCAATTTCGACGAACGAGCGCCGACGAAACCGCTTTTGCGCCGATAGCAACCGAAGTGAGCGAAGCGACCCGGCGACCAACGGGAGCGGAAACCGAGTTCGCGCGGTAGCGCGGATAAAACCGCCCTCGGCGGGCCCGGAGCGCCCGGCGGCGCCGTTAAAGTTTGCGCGGTCGTTATCATTGCGAATTTCGGTTTCCTAGTTCGCCGATGGGAAAATTTTTCTCTTTTAACCCGGCGCGACGCCGTTCGCCGCTTGCCAAAATGGAAAATTGACGTTAAAATATTAGGGAAGACTTTTAGCGTCGTCGGCGACGTTTCGAGGCGCGCCGCGGGCGTCGGGCTTTGACGGCGTTCGGAGCGACCGCTCTTTTTAACGATTTTTTGATTTTGAGGAGTTTAACGATAATGTCAACCGCCGTTAGCGCGCTCTATTCGATTTCGGCCTCCGCGTCGCCCCTTTTCGGCGTTCCGGCTTGGCTTAAAGCGACGTGGCCGATCGACAAGGCCGCGTTGGTCGCCGTCGCGATTTTCATTGTCGCCGTCGCCTTGATTCGTTGGTTGGCGCCCCGTTGCGGCGCGATCGCTTGGGTGACCGCGAAGGAAACGGCGTTGCAGCCGCTCTTCCTGATTTTGACCCTTTTCGGGCTCTTTGGGCTTTTCATTTTTCCCTTTTTGCCGTATCATACGTTGGGCGAAGACGTGAAAATCGTCGTGTCGCAGGGGTTGACGCTCGTGAAACTTGTTTGCGTTTTCCTTGCGATCTGGACGGCGAGTTCGTCGATCGCCGACGAAATCGAAGGCAAAACGGCGCTGATGATTTTGGCGAAACCGGTCGGGCGCCAAAAGTTCGTCTTCGGGAAATATTTAGGCGTGATGATCGCCGTTACCGCGCTCTTTTTGATTCTCGGCTTCTTCTTTATGAACACCGTCGCGTATAAGTTGGCTTACGACGCGCGGGAATCGGCGAAAGAGTTGCCGACGGCGCTCGAATGTTATCAATACGTCGCGAAGATGGCGCCGGGGCTCTGCTTGGCGTACTTCGAAACGGTCGTGTTGACGGCGATTTCGATCGCGATTTCGACTCGGTTGCCGTTGCTTCCGAACTTGACGATCTGCTTGACGATTTACGCGCTCGGACACGTCGTGCCGACGCTGGTCGTTTCGAACGTCGGCGAAACGATGCCGATCGTCGGCTTTTTCGCGAACTTGATTTGCGCGGTAACGCCGATTTTGGAACACTTTAATATGGAAACGGCGATCGCGATGGATCAGCCGGTGCCGTGGGATTACGTCGCGACCGCCGGCGTTTATTCGGTTCTGTTCGCGGGCGTCGCGATGTTGTTGTCGCTCCTGCTCTTCGAAGACCGCGACTTGGCCTGATTCGACGCCGATCGCGAAACGCCGCCGAAATCGAACGGCGAACGCTTTGAACGAACGCTCCTTGCCGACGCGAGGGGCGTTCGTTTTTTCTTGTCCGTCGGGCGCGGCGTCGGGAGAAGGCGGCTAACGGTAACGGCGAGAAGAGCGAAGAAAAAAGACGCGGGACAACAAGAAGACGAAAAGAATGAAGCGTCCGTCGCGCCGACGGAAAAAAGGAAGGCGGGGAAGCGAGGAAAGAAAAGGCCAAAAAACGGAAGCGAACGCCGCGTCGACGGAAAAAGTAAAGCGGAAAATAGGAAGGCAAGGAAGAAAGCAAAAGGAGAAGCGGCGAGACGCAAGGCGAACGACGAAGAGGTTTAGTTGTCGCAATCCGACGAGATCGGGCGGAAAGCGCAAAAGGCGGGCGCGATTCGACGGGAACGGAGGAGAAGGGAAAAGACGCGAACGACGGGAAGGGGCGGAGAACGGGCCAAGGAGCGCGTCGAGCGTTCAAACAAAAAAGCCGACCGGGAAACGCGGTCGGCGGGAAATTAATGTTGAGCTAACGCGTCGCGGTTCAAGCGAACGGGTCTTCCTCGTCTTCGGCGAACGGGTCGTCTTCGTCGGCGGGCGCATCCTCTTCGGTCGCGCCGTCGGCTTCTTCGGCGAAGGGATCGTCTTCGTCGGCGGGCGCTTTTTCTTCGATCGCTTCGTCGGCGGGCGCTTCCGTTTCGGTCGCGTCGTCGGCTTCTTCGGCGTCGAGGTCCCAATCGATGCCGTCCGATTCCATTTCTTGCGCCGACTTCGTTTCGACGCCGCCAAAGAGCGGGAGAAGCGCGGTCGCGTTTTGCTTCAGAACGTCGAGGTCGAGAACGAACGCGACTTTAGAACCGGCGGTTTGCGGTTTAATTCCTTCGAAAACGGCGTCGACGATCGGCGACAAATCGGCGTCCGCGTCGCCTTTCGTCGCGGCGATCATTTGTTGCGCGGCGAGCGGTTTCGCGAGCGTCAACGCGGCGGTCGCGGCGTCGGCCGATTTTTTCGCGGTTTCCGGCGAGTCGAACGCGACGATAAGGGCGAGTTTCGGCGAACCGACGAGCGACGCGGCGAACGTCGCCGTTTTGAAGTTTTCGAAGGCCGGGTTCGACGCGAACTTTTGCGGGTCGAACGTCGACTCTTCGAGAGCGTCGGCTTGCGAACCGGCGAAAGAGCCGGAGAGGACGGACGCGACGTCGGTTTGCGTCGCTTTTTTCGCTTGCTTGGCGATTTGGGCTTGGAGTCCGTCGGCGTCGACGACGGCGGCGAACGCGGTTCCGTCCGTTTGCTTCAACGCGTCAAAGAAGAGAGAACCCGCGTCGGCCGGTTTTTCGAAACGACGACGAACGAACGGCAAGACCTTCTTGCGCGATTCCGTTTTCGCGTTTGTTTGCGCTTCCTCGACGGCGGCGGCGTAGTCGCGGTAAAGACCGTCCGGCAGGTTGAGGACGTTCGGGACGCCCGCGATCGTTTGCGAACCGTAACCGGAGGAACCGGCGTAGTTCGCCGCGCCCGACGCGCCGTTTTGGGCGATTTGCGTTTGCGCTTGGGCGAGGAAATTCGCTTGAATCGCGGCCAAATTCGGCTTGACGGCGTTTTTATGATCGACGACGGCGACAACGAAGCCGTAACGGTTGAAAAGCGTAATCGGTTTCAACTGTTTTTCGAGCTTTTCGAGGGCGAGCTTTTGATCGGCGTCGCTCAAACCGTCGGTCGGAACCGCGACGACGGTCGTCGCGTCCGCTCCGCCGACCGCGTAATTAACGACGTAAATTTCGTCGATTTTGTTTGCGAAAAGGTTTTGCGTCGCGAAATTTTGGAGCGCGGTCAACATCGCGCGGAACGAGGTTTTCAACTCGCTCTTTTGATAGTCGCGGAGCTTGACGCGATAGGAATCGTCCGACCGAATCGACCCGACGCCCTTGTCGACGATTTCGCCGAAGAAATCGTTCAAACCGACGTAGTCGATTTTCGCCAAATTAACGCGAAAAACTTGATCGACGTCCGAATAAAGGAGCGCTTGGAGCGGAACGACGCTCGAAACGTCGGAGCGTTTAATTCCGCTCGGGACGTTTTGAAGGGCGTTCGGGTCTTGTTGACCGTTCGCGCCGTAAGGGGCGGACGAACCGTAACCGGGCGGGGTCGTCGACGCATAATCCGACGAGGATTGCGCGAACGAAGCGACGCCGGCGCCGAGGAGACAAGCGGATAAAACGACGCCCGGAACTCGCGAGCGAAGAGGACGTAACGACGATAAACGCGGCATTGTATTTCTCCGAACGTTGGAGGCTGCGATTCTTATTGGAATATCGAATCTTTTTTAATGTTCCGTTTCGACGCCGCGCGCTCGAAGGTTCGTCGGAGCGTCGCGCCGCGTCGTTTTTCGGACGGAGACGAGGCGAAAAATCGAACCGACCCGACCGACCGAAAGGCGACGTTCCTTTATTATAACGACGCGGCGGCGATTTTTCCAGCGCCAACTTGCCGTCGAAACAAATTTTCCCCGATTTTTCCTCCGCTTGAAGCGCGTCGTTCCTATAATCGATATAATCGTTGAACGCAATCGAATCGAACGTTTTCAAGCGACGGAAGTAAACGAAGCCGAGACGCGTCGGTCGACGCGAAGGAGGGGAAAAAGAGGGATTTTATCGTTTGACTTTATTAGTATATAAGGGCGAACGCGGGCGATTTTGAGCGTTAAGGGCGTCGTCGACGTTCGGCGAGCGTCGAAACGATCCAAAACGCCGTCGAGAGGATAAAGCCGTAAAGAATCGGGACGCGATAACGGATCGACGAAACGAAAATCGAATGAAGCGCCGAGACGTAAAGCGCCGGAATCAGGAGCGTCCAAGCGGCGCCGCGACGTCGGAACGACCGGCAAAAACCGCAAAGTCCGCCGATAAGGAGCGGAGCGAAGCTAACCGCCAAAAGCGTTTTGAGCGCCGGGGTCGAGAAAGCCGGTTCGCGCGGAATCGGGCTCCAAAGACGGGCGAGTTTAACGGCGGCGAGTCGAGCGACGGCGCCCGGGTTCGAGCGCGCCCAATCGAGCGCCGCTCCTTTAAGTCGTTCGTCGAGACGGATTTCGAAGTGTTCGTTCGACGGGCCGGACGGCGATTCGAGTTCGAGGCGCCGGAACTTGTCGACGAAGCGCATATCGCTCGAACCGTCGGCGTCGGGGCGCCAACCGTCGTAAAGACTCGCGCCCATTTGGAGCGACGTCGCGATCGGGCGCCCGGTCAACCGGTAATTGCGGAGCGTCCAAGGGGCGAGCGCGACGGCGAAAAGAACGGCGGTCGCTCCGGCTACGACAAGGAAAGCGGGGAAGACGCGGCGTTTTGCGTCGGGTTTAACGGTCGCGGTGCGTCGGACGGTTCGGCGTTCGGCGCGCTTTTCGGTTGAGAAAACGAAAAAACGGAACGCAAACGTAAAAAACGTCGCGAACGGGAGGAAGTAGAGCCAACTCGGACGCAGGTAAACGGTCGCCGCCGAAAGAACGCCGAGCGCGGCGCCGGAAAGGACGAGGCGAACGAACGACGGCGGCGCGTCGACGGCGAAAAAACGGGGCGAGTTTGCGGAATTTAGCGTTTGCGTCGATTGCAATGCGACGACGTCGGGCGAGTTTGCCGATTTTGACGGCGAAAAGTCGACGGACGGAAGCGCGAGGAGGCCGAGTCGACGGGCGACGTCGAGCGCGACGAGGTGTTGGAGGAGCGCGAACGTTAAAAACGGTTCTTCCGATAAAACGAGAACGCTTTCGAAGACGAGCGTCGGTTCGAACGCCGCGACGACGCCGGAAAGCGCCGCGACCGAACGCCGTCGGAAATAGGAGAACGCGAGGAGTCCGACGAGGCCGACGTTCGCCGTTCCGAAACAAACGCCGAGAAAACGCGCCGCGAAAACGGGCGGATTTTCGCCGAACGTCCAAAAAAGCGGGGCTAACAACGCCGGATAACCTGGGGTTCGAAAGATTTCCCAACGCCGCTCCTCGTCGAAGCGGTAAGGGCGACCGAACGCCAACGCGCGTCCGAGCTTCCAATAAGAGTCGCTGTCGCCGAAGAAAAACGGGCCGTCGACCGATTCCGTTTGGGCGGTTTGCGGAACGTTGGAAACGTCGGCGTTTTGGGCGGTTTGCGGAAGGTTGGAAACGTCGACGTTTTGGGCGGTTTGCGGAAGGTTGGAAACGTCGGCGTTTTGGGCGGTTTGCCGAACGTTGGAAACGTCGGCGTTTTGGGCGGTTTGCGGAACGTTGGAAACGTCGACGTTTTGGGCGGTTTGCCGAACGGACGCGGGCGCGACGCCGGGAACGAACGCGGCGTTTCGGACGCGGTCGTCCCAATAAAGAGCGGCGGCGAGTCGCGTCAAAAAGGCGGCGAGGAGAAGGAAAAACCAAAATCGTTTCATCGACGGCGACGCGAGGTTGTTAAAATCGTTGCGACCGTTAAAAGTCGTTGGGCCGACGACGACGCGCGGGCGTTAAAGTCGTTGCGACCGTTAAAAACGGCGTCGAAGCGACAACGTTGCGGACGGCTTTAAAAGGAACGGGGGCCGGTTCGCGGACGTTCGGCGACAAGACGGGCGACGGCGCCGGAGTCGAGCGCGGCTTGGAAGGCGGCGAGGTCGGGATAAACGACGTCGCTCAAAAACTTAATCGCCCAATTCGTCGCCATCGGCGAAATCGTTAAAATCAGCGCGCCGTTGCGCCAAGCCTCCCAAATTTCGATCGCGGTGCCCATCGACGCCTCCGGAACGAACGCGACGAGAACGTCGATTTCCGTTCCGCACATTCGATTGTGTCCCAGAAAAGTCTTTTTGCCTTCTTCCGGCGAGTAAAAAAGCGAGTCTTTGTTTCGCTCGAAGGGGTCGTAAACGTCGGCGTCCGGGAAGGCGGTCGTCAAAGCTTTTTTGATTTCGGCGCGGTAATCTTGCGAGTGAATCGCCTCTTGGACGATCGAGCCTTGCATCAATCCGGCGATAAAGAATTTGAGCATTGGTCGGGCTTTCAAGCGGTCGCCGAACGTTCGAACGGCGCGCGACAAAAGAAAAACGACGGACGCCGAAACGTCCGCCGTCGAAAATCGACGCCGCCAAGGTCGACGGAGTCAAGGATAAAAACGGGAAACCGCGCGATCAGTCGACGTAACGACGGACGACGAGGGAAACGTCTTGACCGCCGAAACCGAAACTGTTGCTCATCGCGACGTCGATTTTGACGCGGCGCGCGACGTTCGGAACGTAGTCGAGGTCGCAGTCGGGGTCGCGAACTTCAAAGTTAATCGTCGGCGGCGCGACGTTGTCGCGAATCGCGAGAAGGCTGTAAATGCATTCGGTCGCGCCGGCGGCGGCGATGAGGTGGCCGGTCATACTCTTCGTGCTGGAAACCGGAATTTGGTAGGCGCGGGAACCGAAAACTTCGCGAATCGAAAGGGATTCGACGCGGTCGTTGACGCTGGTGCTGGTGCCGTGCGCGTTGATATAGTCGACGTCGTTCGGGGTAAGACCGGCGTCTTCGAGGGCGTTGCGCATACAGCTGATGGCGCCGCGTCCTTCCGGATGGATGTCGGTGATGCGGTAGGCGTCGGAGGTCGCGCCGTACCCGACGATTTCGCCGTAAATTTTCGCGCCGCGTTTCTTGGCGTGTTCGAGTTCTTCGAGGACGAGGAGACCCGCGCCTTCGCCGAGGATGAAGCCGTTGCGGCGTTTGTCGAACGGGCGCGACGCTTTTTCCGGCTCGTCGTTGGACGTGCTAAGGGCGGTGAGGAGATTGAAGCCGGTAACGCCGAACGGGTGAATCATCGAGTGCGCGCCGCCCGCGAGCATTACGTCGGCTTCGTCGCGGCGGATAAGTTCGGTCGCTTCGCCGATCGCTTGAGCGCTCGCGGCGCAAGCGGTAAGGCAGTTGACGTTCGGCCCTTTGGCGCCGAAGTAGGCGGCCAAGTGCGCGGCGGGCATATTCGGCTCTTGTTCGAGTTCGCGAACCGGGTTAAGGATTTCAAGCCCCTTTTCAATGAACTTCGCTTCGTCGAGTTCGCCGTTTTCGCCGAGCCCGGCGAGCATCATCGCGGAGAAATCGTCGAAGTTTTGCGCGCCTTCGCCCGCGCCGGTATAAACGCCGAAGCGTTCCGGGTCGAGGTTGGTTCCGTCGTCGCCGAGGAGACCGGCGTCTTTCATCGCTTGATAACCGGCCCCGACGGCGAATTTCGTGTGGCGGTCTTGCTGCTTCCAGTCGTCGGGATTTTCGCCGATCGCGGAAATATCCCAATCTTTCACTTCGGCGGCGATTTGCGTCGCGAAATTCGACGCGTCGAACAAGGTGATGCGACCGACGCCCGATTCGCCGTTCAGCAAACGACGCCAAACCGTTTCAACGTCGGCGCCCAGCGGCGTAACCAGACCAATACCCGTAACGACAACTCGACGACTCATCGATGGAAATCCTTTTATAATAAAACTTAACGTTCGGTCGACGCTTGGGCGTCGGGAACGAATTGGGAACAAACGAAGCCGCGGCGTCGGCGCGCGTTTGATCAAGGGAACGCGACGAACGAAACGACGTTAACGGTCGGCGAAAACGAACGAACGCGCCGACGAGGCGGTCGATAAATTTACGTCGACGGGGAAAGCGGCAAGGGACGGCGCGTTAAACGTCGAACGCGCCGCCGACTAACGTTTAACGGACTTAAACGAGGGACGGATCGCGGAGGGGTTGACCGTCGGCGTCGACTCCGACGTCGTACATACCGTAAGCGCGCACGAGGTCTTCGAGGTCTCCTTCGGCAAACTGACGTTTGTTGTTAAATTCGTTGCCGAGGTGCGCGAAAACGAGGACGCCTTCGGCGATCTTTTCGCCGCCGCGGCGAACGGACACGGTCGCCATCGAGCCTTCTTCGTTGATGTAGTCGGCGATCGCTTCGTATTCGAGGACGTCGCCGGGGGTGATTTCAGTTTCGAAAAACGTCAATTTCGGGATTTTACCGAGAACGACTTTTTTCTCGAAACGGGTGGCTTCGTTGACCATCAGTCCGGCGGTTTGCGCCAAGCCTTCGACGATCAGCGAGGCGGGCGCGATCGGGTGGAAGGGAAAATGGTCGCGCAGATGACCTTCCGCTCGCGTGATTGTTTTGAGGGCGCAAGCTCTTTTTCCGCTTTCGAAGACGGTAAACCGATCGATCCAGTACCAGTTCATGCGTTGTGTTCGCTTGTTATTTTAGTCGCGACGGTTCGAGTTTCAACGGGGCCGCGCTCGACGTTTCCGGCGGGCGCCCGACGCGAAGTCGAATTTAGGCGAGGTGGGCAAAACGCGCAAAATCTCGGTTCGCGCCGTCGAAACTCGAAGGGCGAACCGGGATTTAAGGGGGTCGAACTTGACCGAACTAGGCCAATTTTTGTTCGACGACGCCGCACAAATCGGCGACGGTCAAAATTTTCGCGATGTTTTGAACCATCGGGTTTTGTTTGAACGCGTCGAGGTTGGCGTTCGGGAGGCGTTCTTCAAGAATCGCGAGGCCGGCCGGGGTGAGTTTGCCGTCGACGACGTATTCCGCGTTCGAGAAGAGGTCTTCCGGGATGAGTTCGCTGCGGTCGATTTTGATGTCGAACGCTTTTTCGAGGTTGAAGACGATTTCGAGCAAGTCGATCGATTCGGCGCCGAGGTCGTCGACCAGCGTCGCTTCCATCGTAACTTCGTCTTCGTCGACGGCCAACGAATCGACCAAAACTTCCGAGACCGCGGCTAAAATTTCTTCTTTCGTCGCCATTGAAGGCTCTCCTTATTTACTAATAGTGGAACGAGCGTCGCAAGGGAACGCTCGAAAACGAGTTAATCTTGAAACGTCGGGCGTCGAACGCCTAACGACGCGGCGCTCAATCGGCGAGCGGATTCGGCATATCGGGCCAAAGGAGCGCGAGTTCTTCTTTCAAACGACCGACGATTTTCGCGTCGAAACACGCCCGATGCGGCGAACGGTCGGCCAAGTTGTATTTAGCGAGCGTCAGTTGAGCGCGAATGCGGACTTGACCTTCGATCGCGCCCTGCGCCTTGACGACCGTTTCGTTTTCCGTGTCCGAAACGATTTTCGACGACACGACGAGCGTTTGCCCCGGTTGCAAAAATTGCCCGAATTTAACGTTTTTCGTCTCTTTCAACACGACGACGCTGTGCGCGAAATTTTCGCCGACGCGAACGAGCCAAGCGGACGCTTGCGTCATCGCTTCGATCATCAGCACGCCGGGCATCACCGGAAATTTCGGGAAATGATCGCGTAAATACTCCTCGGCCATCGACAACGATTTGGTCGCGACGATGGAGTCGCCCGGGTTGAGTTCGTCAATTTTGTCAATTAATGAAAAATACATCGCAACATTTCCTTCAAAGCGACGCGGCGAAGGGGCGGCGGTCGAATATGCCGGCAAACGACGAAGGCGACGCGAAACCGGCGCCCGCCGACGACCGAACTAAGGGCGTTTTTGCTTTTGTCGGCAAACGTCGGAGAAAAATTCAGCTTCTTCGTCGAAAAGACAAAATTTTCGTCTTTAAAGGGCGCGACTTGCCGAAACCTCGACGACGGCGAAGAGCGCGAGCGACGGGAAAGCCGAAACGATTTTTATTCGCGTTTTAGCGAGCCGTTAGACGGGAGACGCGACGCGACCGACGTTTTTTCACCGTCATTATATTCGATTTCGGGGGCGACGCAAGCGCCGGGGACGACTATCTTAGCGCGTCGCGGCAATTTTTAGCGTTTTTTCGGCGCCTTTTTCGGTTTAATTGGAATAAACCGTCCAAACATAATGAAACGGAATGCTGAAAACGACGGCGAAAATTTAGCGTCGGCGCGTCGAAGGAAAACGGAAAAACGTCGCGCGGTTATTGAGGCAAACTAGCGAAGGAAGAGGGAAAAAGTAAGATTTGTCGTTTGCGAAGCGTTTAATAGTCGAGGCGAATACGCGGGACGGAGCGCGAGGAATTTTCGAAAACGGCGGAGGAACGGGGGGGATTGCGCTTTTATTTTCGCGGCGTCTTCGGTATAATTTGAAACTGGCGTCGGCTTGGTCGCGGGGACGACGTTGGAAAAACGCGACGTAAACGACACGTAGGGAGAAACAAGCGATGATTTGCGTTACGATCGGCTGCGGAAGCCATAAACGAATGATCGAAGAGCATCAAAAATTGGCGGCCGACGGCGTTCGGTTTGTCGAATTGCGTCTCGATTATTTGCGCAAAAAACCGGAATTGCATCGTTTGTTGCCGGAGCGTCCGACCGCCGTTTTGGCGACCGCGCGGCGCAAAGAAGACGGCGGACAGTGGCGCGAGAGCGAGGAAGCGCGTTTGGGCTTGTTGCGCGAACTGATCGTTTCCGGCGTCGAATATATCGATTTGGAAGTCGACGTCGCGCCGAAAATCCCGCGTTTCGGGAAGACGAAGCGCGTCGTCAGCTATCATAATATGAAGGAAACGCCGGAAGACCTCGACGGTTTGCGTCAAAAGATGCTCGCCGAGTGCGACCCGGATATTATCAAGATCGCGGTAACGCCGAAATGCATCGGCGACGTCTTCCGTATGGTCGACTTCCTGCGCCGCGCGAACGCTCCGGAGCGAATCCAAGCCGGGGAACCGAAGACGCTCGGGATTTCGATGACGGAGTTCGGCTGGTTCACTCGCGTTCTCGGGAAGCGGTTCGGCTGTCCTTACACTTACGCCGGTTTCTCCGAAAAACGGATTCTCGCGCCGGGGTTGCTCCCGTATAAAACGTTGCGCGACCTTTACCGTTACGACGAAATCGACGCCGAAACGAAAATCTTCGGGGTGATCGCCGATCCGGTGCAACACTCGCTGAGCCCGGCGATTCACAACCGATCTTACGTCGAGATGGGGTTGAACTGCGCATACGTTCCGTTCCGCGTCGCGCCGGAGGATTTGGACGAATTTATCGACCGCGCGCCGGAAATCGGCGTTTGCGGGCTGAGCGTTACGATCCCGCATAAAGTCGAAGTTATTAAGAAGTTGGACGGCTTCGTCGACCCGGCGGTTAGCGCGACCGGCGCTTGCAACACCGTCGTTTGGGGGCCGGACGGTCGCTTGAACGGGTACAACACCGACTATTTGGCGTCGCTTTTAAGTATCGAAACGGCGATGGGGCGCAAAGTCGGAGCGCCGAGTCCGTTGCAAGGGGCGAGCGCGATGGTTCTCGGAGCGGGCGGCGCGGCGCAGGCGGTCGCTCGCGGCTTGAAAGATCGCGGCGCTCGGGTGATTATCGCGGCCCGTTCGGAAGAGAAGGGGCGCGAGGCGGCGAAACGGCTCGGTTGCGAGTTCTGTTCTTGGCAAGATCGCGGCGCTTACGTCGTTCAAGTCTTGGCGAACTGCACGTCGGTCGGGATGTTCCCGAACGTCGACGAATCGCCGATGGAACAACAAATGTTGCGCGCCGGAACGGTCGTTTTCGACGCGGTGTACAATCCGGAAACGACGTATCTCCTGCGGATGGCGCGCCAACGCGGATGCAAGACGGTTTCCGGCGTCGAGATGTTCGTCGGTCAAGCGTGCTTGCAGTACAAGCTCTTCACCGGCGAAAAGGCGTCCGGGTCGTTTATGCGCTCGGTCGTTCGCGGAGCGATGAGCGCGGCGCGGACGAACGTCGAAGAAACGAAGTAAGCGGGCCGACGGTTATTTAAGTTGTTGAATCGCGGCGTTTCGGCGGTTGCGCGAGCGACGGAAGCGCGGTTGCGAGGAGCGGAAAGCGTTTGAGCGGTTGGGAGAAGTCGAGCAAAGCGGGCGAATTTAAGTCGAGCGCCGGTTCGCCGGTTTCGGCGTTGGTCGCGCTCGGGTCGAATTTGACGTCCGAGTGGGGCGCGCCGGACGAAACGCTTCTTCGCGCCGTCGAGCGACTCGGCGCGATTTCGGAACGCTTGACGGTTCGGGCGGTTAGCTCGATTTGGCGCACTTTTCCGGTCGGCGGCCCGGCGAGTCCGTCGGGACAGTCGGTTTTCGCGAACGCCGTCGCGGCGGTCGAAACGACGCTCGGGCCGTTCGAACTTTTGGAAACGTTGCAAGAAATCGAGCGGGAGGCGCGCCGCGTCCGCAAGGTCTTTTGGGGCCCGCGAACGCTCGACCTCGACTTGATTCTTTTTGGTAGCGAAATTCTAATGTCGCCGACGCTAACCCTGCCGCACCCGCGAGCCGTTTGGCGCGACTTCGTCTTGGGCCCGGCTTGCGAAATCGTTCCGGATTGGCGACTTCCGACGACCGGTTTGACGTTGCGCGAGCATCGGCGACTTCTTGTCGAGAATTTTGCGAACTTCGAGTCGACCGCGTTTTGGACGCAAACCGTTGCGAACGGGCGGCGTTAACTCGTTAAATACGAACGATTAAAGCGTTTGGAAATCGGCGGTTCGGCGCGACGCGGCGTCGGCGAAACGAACGGTCGATTTAAGCCGTTTGAAAATCGCCGTTTAACGAAGCGTTCCGAACGGGCGCGTTTCCGGACTGGAAAAGCGAACGAGAAAGCGTTCGAGCGTCAGACGCGGATCGCTCCGGCTTCCGCCTTTGAGGTCGACGTCCGCTTCGAGGAGGGCCGCCGCCAACCGTTCGCCGCGCCGCCGTCCTAATTTCTTGAGTTGATCGGCGTATTTCGCGCGGAAAAAGGGTTTAACGCCGACTTTGTCGAGAATCGTCGTCATATTCGGAACCGCGCCCGCCGCTTCCGTTTCGACGAAAAGTTCGGTCGCCGCCGCCAATTTTCGGAGCGTCGCCGCCGTTTGAGCGAGAATCGCGATCGG
The DNA here is from genome assembly GCA_017937685.1 of Thermoguttaceae bacterium. Taxonomy (GTDB): domain Bacteria; phylum Planctomycetota; class Planctomycetia; order Pirellulales; family Thermoguttaceae; genus RUG369. The sequence continues at coordinate 39,897 of JAGBDD010000037.1, forward strand.
CGCTTCGCCCGCCGTCAAGAGCTTGTCGAGCTGACGAAGCGCTTCCGCCGTTTGGCCGCCGAGCGCCGCGTCGATCATATCCCAAACCTTCTTTTGCCGCCAAGCGCCGACCTGCGTTTGAACGAGTTCGACCGTCAGTTCGCCGGGCGGATTGGCGAGGAGCGCGAGCCGTTTCGCCTCTTGGTCGAGCGCGCCGAGGTCGTCGCCGACCAATTCGACGAGCGTTTCGGCGGCGTCTTTCGAAATCTTCGCGCCGCAACTCTTCGGCGTCCAACGGGTTAACCAGCCGGGAATCTGTTTTTGCGGGATCGCTTTGCAGTCGACGACGAGGCCCTTGGCGACCGCTTTCTTGTAAAGGCGCAGGTTGCTCGGGAAGGAGTTCGGCTGCAGCAGGAGAACGCCGGACGCCGCCGGTTCGTCGAAGTAAGTTTCGAGTTTATCGCGGTTTTGCGAAATAAACGAGTCCGCCGATTCGATTTGAACGAGCCGTTTTCCGGAACCGAACATCGCCAGCGTCGACGTTTCGCGAATCGCGTCGACGAAACTGACCGCCGCGCCGTCGTACCGCGTCAACGAAAAATCGGCTTCGTCGTCCGGCAACACGAGCGAGCGAATCGTCCGAAAGACCTCCGTCCGCAAAAACGCTTCGTCGCCGAAAACGACGCAAACGGGCGTAATCGGATATTTTTCGGGACTTTGAAGAAAATCGAGCGCCGCGACGGCTCCGGTCGCCATAACTCCCGTCCTTTCGTCGGTTGCGAAGACGCGGGCGACGTCGAATCGTTCGCGTTCTTCCCGAAAATATAAAGAAAAAAAGCGAAAAAAGGAAAAAAGAAGCGAGAGATCGAAACCGCCGCCCGGCGAAAGCGAAAATCGCGTTTTCAAACGAGCGACGGTTCGGCGGGAAGCGCCTTACTTGTTGGCGCGGCCCAGGAATTCGCCGGTGCGGGTGTCGATCTTGATGATTTCGCCCTGTTCGAGGTATTCCGGAACTTGAACGATAAGGCCGGTTTCGACCGTCGCCGGTTTGCTGCGCGACGTCGCCGAGTTGCCGCGAGCCGCCGGGTCGCATTGCGTAACGAGCATTTCGACCGTCGTCGGGAGGTTGACCGCGACGCAGCGTTCTTCGTAAATAAGCGCGAAAATCCCTTCGAGACCTTCCTTAATGTAGTTCATCTCGTCGGCGACGTCTTCCTTCGCGATGTTGTAAGTCTCGTAGTTTTCGGCGTCGAGGAAGTAAACGTCGGACGCGTCGGCGTAGCTGAACGTAACGGCGCGGCGGCGGAAGTCCGCTTCGTCCATCATATCCGTGCCCTTAAGTTTGAGGTCGACCTTGTCCTTCGTGATGAGGTTGCGGCAACGGAACTTGTAAAGGGTCGCGGCGCCGCGGGCGGACGGGGTTTGGACTTGGAGGTTTTCGACGATAATCGGCGCGCCGTTGTAAACGACGATGTCGCCGCGTTTCATATCCTTCGCGATCATTGCAGGAAGCCTTTTAAGCGGAAGTTGTTGTTTTAAACGGTTTGCGGTCGAGCGTTTCGGGCGTCCGACGGGACGGGCGCCGCGAAGTAAAAAGCGGTCGACAAACAAAATATCGTCGATTATTATAGCGCGTTTCGGCGATTTGAAAAGCGGGCGCGTTCGGTCGAGCGGCGACTTTTGGCAACTTTTGTCGTTGAAAACGGTTGATTCTGTCGGTTGTGTCGATTATAGCGATTGAGCGGCGCGGCGATTCGGCGTTAAAGTCGACGCGAAATTGCCGGTTGCTCGAACGGGGCGCGTTTTTTAAGAAAAGCGACGCGAATTGGAAAAAAATCCGAGCGCAAGCGTTGATTTTCGGCGGCGAGTTTGGTAAAATAACGGCAAGAACGGCGCCGGACGCCGCTCGTCGAGGAATTTTAACGATTTTATCGCCGTCGAATCGGACGGCAAGCGGAGGATTTATGTCGTTGAGAACAAACAAGTTGCGTCGGATTTTGTTTGGGGCGGCGCTCGGCGTCGCGGCGTTGGGCGTTTGCGCGGTTCCGCAGGTCGGAGCGCAAGACGCGAAGGCGGAGCAAACGGCGAAAAAAGCGTCGATTCTCGTCGAAAAAGGGCTCCTTAAAGACCCGGAAGCGATGATGCGAACGAAGTTTCTCGCGGAGATCGACGCGGCTCGCGACGCTTGGATCGCGGAGTACGAGAAAGTCGAAACTCCCGCCGACGTCGAGGCTTATCAAAAGAAAAAGCGCGACTATTTCTTGAACGCGCTCGGCCCGCTTTGGGAGCGAACGCCGCTCAACCCGCAGATTACCGGGCGCTTGACGAAGGAAAAATTTCGCGTCGAAAACGTGATTTTCGAGAGCCAACCGGGCGTTTACGTTACCGGCGCGCTCTTTTTGCCGCTCGAAGAACGCTTTAAGGGGCCGTATCCGGCGATGCTTATCTCTTGCGGACACTCGACTAACGGCAAGGCTTACGACCTTTATCAAAGTCTCGGGATTCTCGCGGCGGTCAACGGTTTGGCGGCGTTCGTCGTCGACCCGATCGACCAAGGCGAGCGTTTTCAACACCTTAACAAGGCCGGCAAACCGACTTCGGTCGGCGTTCAAGCGCATAATCTCGTCGGCGCCGGCGCGACTCTCGTCGGGCGAAACTGCGCGACGTTCGAGGTTTGGGACTTGATGCGCGCCGTCGATTACTTGCAAACCCGCGACGACATAATTCCCGATAAAATCGGCGCTTGCGGCACCAGCGGCGGCGGAACGCAAACCGCTTACCTTATGTCGCTCGAAGACCGAATCGCGTTGGCTTGCCCGTCGTGTTACATTTGTAGTATTTACGACGACCTGACGCATAATCTCGGCCCGCAAGACGCGGAGCAGAATATCTTCGGTCAAGCGGCTTTCGGGCTCGATCACGCCGACTATCTCTTCCTACGCGCGCCGATTCCGACGCTGATGTGCTGCGTTACCGACGACTTTTTCAACGCGACCGACGGCTGGCGCTCGTACCGTTACGCGAAGCGGATTTTCTCCCGAATCGGTTGCAGCGAAAGACTTTCCATCGTCGAGCAAGACCAAGGGCACGGGTACGGCGAACAGCTGCGCGTCGCGACGATTCGCTGGGCGCTCCGTTGGTTGGCGGGCCGCGACGAAGCGATTACGCAACACGATCAACCGCTGTTGACCGCCGAAGAACTCAACTCCGTCAAGAGCGGGAAGGGAATTATGAGCCTGCCTAACGCGCGGACGTCGCACGACTTAACGCGGGACTTGGCGAAAGAACTCGCGGCGCCGCGTCGCGAACGTTGGGCGAATATTTCCGCCGAGGAAGCGTCGCAAGTCGTTAAGGAACGAGCGGTTATCCGAAGCGGAAAAGACGCGCCGACGGCGAAAATCGTCGCGAGCGAAGGCGCCGACGTCGTTTTCGAAACCGACGCCAATATCTTCCTGACCGCGAAAACGAACTTCGCCGCCGACGAAAAATTCGACGCGCTGACGCTTGTAATTAGCGACGTCGGAAGAACTTCCGAACCGACGAACGCGCTCTTCGCCGCCGAGGACGCCGGGAAAATCGCCGCCGTCGAGTTGCGCGGATACGGCGAAACGCAAGCTAAAGGCCGCGATTACTATCGTTACTCCGATTTCGGTACGGACGGTTCCGACTTCTGTTTGGCGTATCTCCTTGGCAAATCTTACGTTGGACTCCGCGTCGACGACTTGCTGGCGGTCGCGAAGCATTACCGCGAAACGACCGGGGCGAAAATCGCGTTGAAAGCGGAAGGCTTGGCCGGAACGGTCGCGCTTTGCGCCGCGGTCGTCGAGCCGGAAGCGTTCGCGTCGGTCGAGCTGATCGGCGACCTGCCGACTTGGACGGCGCAAATCGAAGCCGCGCCGACGAAAATCGTTATGACGAACACCATTTTTGGCGTTCTTAAAGACTTCGATATCGACGACTTGCGCTCGTATCTCGAAAAGCGCGGGACGTTGAAATAACGGTCGAAAACGCGCTCGATTTTCGTTGAAAAAACGGGCGCGAAAACAACGACGGCGCCGCGTCGTAAAATATCGACGACGCGGCGTCGATTAAACGACGTCGGCGTCGCGTAACGTCGAAAAGCGTTTGACGCGGCGTCGTTATTTTAAAGACGATATTTGACAATAAATAACGTCGGCGACGCAAGCGTCGACCGGCGAACGCGTTAACAATTATTTGAAATCCGAAGACCGGGCCAACTAAAAACCGACTTCCGGGAAAACGAAAATTTGAGAAACCGATGAACAACGCCGCGCTTTTTAAGATTCAGTACGGACTTTTTTTGATTTCGACGCGAGAAAACGACCGCGACAACGCTTGTATTGGCAACGTGTTGGCGCAGGTCGCGTCGTCGCCGCTTCGTGTCGCGCTTTCGAGTTCGAAACGCAACTACACTTGCGAACTTATCGAGCGAACCGGGCGTTTCAACGCGTCGACGCTGACGGTCGAGGCGCCGTTTTCGTTGTACGAGCGTTTCGGTTTCCAAAGCGGGCGCGACGTCGACAAGTTTGCCGGGCTCGAAACGGTTCGTTCGGCGAACGGTTTAACCTACGAACCGCGGTTCGCGAACGCTTATTTGAGTTGCAAGGTCGTCGAATCGCTCGATTTAGGTTCGCACCGGCTCTTTATCGCCGAGGTTGAGGAAGCGGAGGTTTTGTCCGACGTCGAATCGGCGACATACGAGTATTACCGCTCCGAAGTGAAGCCGAAACCGGCGGCGCCCGCGAAGGGCGTTAAAGGTTGGCGTTGCAGCGTTTGCGGGTATGTTCGCGAGGGCGAGGATTTGCCGAGCGATTTCGTTTGCCCGGTTTGCAAACACGGCGCCGTCGATTTCGTTAAAATCGAATCGGACGACGCGGCGTCGACGTCGGAACCGAGCGCGGCGACGGAAGGTAACGAAACAGCGCCAACCGCTTGGCGTTGCTCGGTTTGCGGATACGCCCATAAGGGCGCGCAACCGACCGGCGATTTCGTTTGTCCGGTCTGCGGCGTCGGCGTGGAGAAGTTCGAGCGCGTCAATTAGGCGACTCGGCGTCGTCGGGGAAATTTTACGTTACGTCGTTCCGGCGCGTCGCGTCGGGCGGCTTTTGATTTTTAACCTTTAAAACGACTTCTTGTCAAGGAGAGAAAAATGGAAAATAAAACTAGCGCTAATGGTTGGCGTTGCGACGTTTGCGGTTATGTTTACGAAGGCGCGGAACTGCCGGAAGATTTCGTTTGTCCGGTCTGCGGCGTCGACGCGACCGAGTTCGTCGAAAACGAATGATTTCGGCGTTTAAATCGCGCTTTGGAAAAGGGCGTTCGGCGCGTCGAACGTTCTCGCCTTGAGAAGCGCTCCCGTCGCCGAGATTGGCGTCTTGCGAACCGGGAGCGCGTCGGCGACTTTGGGCTTTTCGGCGTCGAGGCGTCGCGAAGCGAAGGGCTCGGAGCCTGAGCGGCGCCTCCTTTTTCGAAAAATTTTTCCGCTTTTTGACCGCGAACGCTTGCTTTTCGACGCGGTTTCGAGTAAACTGGTCTCTATAGTATAATGGCGAGGTCGGCTTCGACGGCGTTTGAGCGTCGGCGGAGGCTGGGGTTCGTCGGGATTTTTACGGTTAGATAAATTATTAGCGTTAAAGGGGTTGACGTGAAAAAATCGTATTTGGCGATCGATATGGGCGCGTCGAGCGGGCGACACGTCGTCGGACATTTCGACGGGAAGAAAATCGAGCTGGAAGAGCTTTATCGGTACGAAAACGGGCCGGTCGATATGAACGGGTCGCTTTATTGGGACTTGCCGGGGCTCTGGAAGCACGTCCAAAACGGCTTGCGCGCGGTCGGGTCGAAGTACGGCGCCGAAATTGCGAGCGTCGGCGTCGACACTTGGGGCGTCGACTTCGCGTTCCTCGGGCGCGGCGGCGAACTCCTCGGGAACCCTTATTGCTACCGCGACCCGCGAACCGACGGCGCGATGGAACGGGCGTTTCAAACCGTTTCCCGCGACGAGATTTTCGCGCAAACCGGCTTGCAGTTTATGCAATTTAACTCCTTGTATCAGTTGATGGTAATGAAGGAGCAAAACTCGCCGATTCTCGACGTCGCGGAACGCTTCCTGCAAATTCCCGACCTCTTCCACTGGCTCCTCTCCGGCGTCGAAAGCAACGAGTTCACCAACGCGACGACGACGCAATGCTTCAACCCGCAAACGCGAACTTGGGCGACGCAACTCCTTGAAAAGTTTGGGATTCCGACGAACCTCTTTGCGCCGACCGCCGAGCCGGGGACGACGCTCGGGAGCTTGCGCAAGTCGCTCGCAGACGAAACCGGGCTGACGGCGGCGAACGTCGTGTTGCCGGGGACGCACGACACGGCCAGCGCGGTTCTCGCCGTTCCGTCCGCGAGTCCGCTCGGGACGCCCGATTGGGCTTACGTCAGTCTCGGGACTTGGGCGCTCGTCGGGATCGAGTCGCCGCGCCCGGTAGTCGACGCAACCGTTGCGAAATACAATTTTACGAACGAAGGCGGCGTCTGCGGAACGACGCGGATTTTGAAAAACGTCTGCGGGATGTGGCTCCTGCAAGAGTGCCGTCGCGCTTGGATTCAAGCCGGGAAAACCGGCGCCGACGGGAAGACGCTCGGTTGGGAAGACTTGAACGCTTGGACCGCCGCCGCGAAACCGTTCGGCGCGTTCGTCGACCCGGACGCTCCGGAGTTCTTGGCGCCGTCCGATATGCCGCGCACCGTCGCCGAGTTCGCCAAGAAAACGGGTCAAGCGGCGCCGGAAAACGAAGGCGCGACGCTGCGAACGATCGTCGACTCCTTGGCGCTTAAGTTCCGACGCGTCTTGGAGATGTGCGAGGAAATCGGCGGACGCAAAATCGAAACGCTCCATATGGTCGGCGGCGGCGTTCAAAACAAATTGCTGATGCAAGCGACCGCGGACGCTACCGGTCGTCGCGTCGTTTGCGGGCCGATCGAAGGGACTGGCGTCGGGAATATTTTGATGCAAGCGATCGGGGCGGGGGACGTCGCGAACGTCGTCGAAGCGCGCGAAATCGTTCGCAACAGCTTCGAAATCGTCGAATACGAGCCGAACGCCGCCGCGCGGGGCGCTTGGGACGACGCTTACGGACGTTTTTTGAAGATTCTCGGTTAGTTTCGCGAACGTTGCGGCTTGCGTTTCGACGGCGGCTGAAAACCGGTCGCCGTCGAAGCGGAAGTCGCGCAAAATCAATTCTTGCGATAAAATCTTTAAGCGCGTCGCGGTTGGTTCGGCGGCGCGTTTCTTGCGTTTGAATCGGCCGGAGTCGTTCGGTTTCGTCGCCGCTTTACCCGGTTTGCGGAGATTGGCTAACTACGCGGCGCCGCGTTCCGCCTTGCGAGACGGAATTGGAATTGTACGCGCCGCCGTTCGCCGACGTCGTTTTGCGTTCGAACTTCTCGGCTTCCGAGAAGTTTAAAGAATCGTTCGAAGCGTCGGGGTTGGGCGGGCAACTTTCGCGGGGGGCGTTTCCGTTGTTGAAGTTAGGAAAGCCAACGGGATACGGCGGAAACGGCTTCCGGCTCCGCTCGTTTATTATTGAGCGTATGTCGCGGAAAACCGCGTCCTAGATCGGCTTAGTCTGTAACTAAGCTAAGTAGAATATTTTATTATTTTGTATCTTCGGTCTAGAAAAATTTAGAGGTAAAAGAATGAATAAATTAAAATTTTTTAATATATTGCTTCTTATTGGTTTCGTCGTCGCGTCGTTAAGCGGCGGCTGTTCGTCGTATTACGCTTGGAAACACGGCGGGTATTACAAGTTGCAAAATTTTGCGCCGTATATCCATAACGACGCCGTCGTCGTTTTGGCGAGCGGCGTTTACAAAGCGTCGGGTAAACTCTATTTCATTGAAAAACAAGGCGATAACTTCGCGCTTACGCAAAAGCTAGACCTCGCGCCTTACCTGAAAGGACGAACGCCGCGGAAGTTGGCGTTTAACGAGCGATATCTTGTCGCGACGGCGTTTAAGGGCGCGCTCGCTTTCGACGAGTTTTACGGCGAGGGGGAAAAATCGCGGGCGTCGTTGTTAGTTTTTAAAAAAAACGACGACGGGCGATGGGAATTTTTGTGCGATTTTAAGCCAAGCGACGTTAACCTTAATAGCGCCCGGCTTGTTCTAACGGAACGCGATCAAATTATCGCGAACGACCCGCATTATCTGGAAAACGGATTTCACGGCGTCCTTTTGGTTTACGAAATCGACGCGGAAAATCGGTCGCTAACGTTAGCGCAGGAAATTACTTCCGACGAGCCGCGAGATCCCGGTTACGCGGCGCTAAAAGGCCGGCGCTTTTTCGACGGTTTCGGCGATTCTTTCTTTTACGCCGCCGACCTCTTGGTCGTTCGACATTGCCGAAGTCCGCTGTTATCCGATATTTCGGCGAAGTCGACCGATTGGAGCGTCTATCGTTGGAACGGTTCGCGTTGGGCGTATGAAACGTCGCTGCTAAAACTACTACCGAAAAGCGTTTACGACGCGCCGCGCACGAACGCCGAAAAAAAGGGCGTCCCTTTCTATTTTTTGTCCGGCGCCGCGACGATCGACGCAAACGCCCGTTCCATAACGCTTATCGAAGAAATGTACGACGAACGTTTGTTTTACCGTTTCGTCAAAGACGAAAACGACGTTTGGCGTTTTGAAGAGAGCGAAGTTTTTTATACGAGCGAGGAATACGATAAATCGCCTTTGGACAAGCGCTTAAAAATGGCGACGTCTTGTTTTCAAACGCCCGAGGAGTTTTCTATGCGTTTGCTTGAGGAGCCCGACTACCTTATCGGCGTTTGCCCGCCCTCGACCGACGGAAAACGAACGTTGCGAGAACCGTTTTGGACGGTCGCCGGGTTCGACCAAGAGACTTGGCGCCTCGGCGGAGACGATCCTAGGCTTAATTGGCATTATCCTCCTTGGTTCAAGCAAGCCAATCCGTACGCGCGCTCGGTTCTTGCCGGGCGATATTTGGCGAGCGCCTACGTTTTTCAGAATTGTTATTACTCCGACCATCCGCTCCATAAGGCGCGCGTTTGGGGCGGCGTCGATATTTACGAACTCGATCCGGAGACCGGCCCGAAAAAACGTTTTTCGCTAACGACGCGAAATTACGAAGAGTTGACGCCGGTTCCCGTCGCGGAGTAAGCGTTAAAGCGTTAAATAAACGGCGGAAAACAACGCGGCGGCGCAAGCGTCGTTCGAGGCGTCGACGGCGATTTATCGCGACGCAATTTTGGGCGCCAACGACGAATTTGTCGACGAAACTCTTGACGTCGCCAAAATTTACGCGTATAACGAAGCAAAGATAGCGGCGGGCGGAAACGTCGAACCGGACGCGTTTGAGAGCCCGGCGTCGGCGCACGTCGTCCGCTTCTGCGACGTCGGCGAAAAAGAGGTAGTCCGCCTGCGACGTCGCCGCCCAAACCGCCGAAATAACCGCGCCGACGCTCGGGGCTCCGTCGATTTTACGCGAACGCCGAAACGGTTTTCTCGCGAGGGAAAGCGCGTTTTGGCGTTTTCGCGTTCTTTTGGGAGCGTCGCGGCGTCGGTTCGTTGGGCGACGTATCTTCAAAGCGGCGGCTCGAGCGGGTCGAGGCGGAGCGAAAAGGAGCGGCGCGGGTGAAACGGGAAAAGGCGAGTAAACGGGAAGATCGGGAAAAGGCGACGGACGCGTTGGCGGAGACGGTCGAGGCGGCGGTCGAACAGGTCGAGGAGCGGGCCGGGGAGACGCTTGGGGAAGCGGTCGGCGATTGGGTCGGCGAAGCGGCGGGCTCGCCCTTCTTGTTGGCACAAAATTTCCTCCGCGATATGCACTCGGGCACAAAGGTGCCAGCGAATCTACCGTCTACCGACAATAAGGTCTTTAAGGTC
>JAGBDD010000038.1 GCA_017937685.1 Thermoguttaceae bacterium
GGGCAAACAAGGTAAACGCGGTTTTACGCTTGTCGAACTTCTCGTCGTTATCGCCATTATCGGTATTTTGATCGGTCTTCTTCTTCCGGCGGTTCAAGCGGCGCGCGAAGCGGCGCGCCGTATGCAATGCACGAACAACCTGAAACAAATCGGGCTCGGGTTGCAAAACTATCACGACACGAACAACGCGTTCCCGCCGATGCGCACCTCGCCGAGCGACGACCAACGCAATTTGGCGGCGGCTTGGGGTTGCGTCAGTTTCTATGTCGCGATGTACCCGTTCATCGAGCAAAGCGCGCGTTGGCAAGAGGTTATCTCGCGCGGCGACGAGTCGCACAGCTTTAGCGGTTGGAGCGACGCTTGGAACTGCTCGATCGCGGCCCTGCAAGCGCCGATTCCGATGCTCGGTTGCCCGAGCGACCCCGCCGGAACGTCGAAATCGCACGTCAACAACGCTCAACGCGCCAGTTACGCCGGTTCGGTCGGCGACGCGACGGTCGAAACCGGCGAAGTTTCCGTCAACAAACGCGGCTTCTTCCCGGGCGGCATCGGCGCGCGTCCGAGCGTTTACGGCGGCGTCAAGTGCAACACGTTTGCGACGATCACCGACGGTTCCTCGAACACGATCGCGATCGTCGAATCGGCGGCGGGCGACCGCGCCGGCACCGACCGCGTCAAGGGCGGTATCGTTAAGTTCGGCGGCGGTTCCCCGGCGTCCTGCTTGGCGATGGTGAGAACCGACGACCGCACGGCGCTGAACGGCGAATACGCTTCGGAACCGCGCGGCAAACTGCACACCGACGGTCGTCCGCGTATTTTGAGCGTTTCGACGATTCTCCCGCCGAACTCGCCGACCTGCGCGTCCGACATTTCGAACCCGGGTTGGGGTTGGGGGTATATGAGCGCTTCGAGCCAACACGCGGGCGGCGTCAACGCGTTGCGCGCCGACGGTTCGGTCGCGTTCATTAGCGAAACGGTCGACTGCGGTTCGAACCTGAACAGCACGGAGTGGACCGGCAAAGACCCGACCGGCAAGAGCCCGTTCGGCGTCTGGGGCGCGATGGGAACGATCGCCGGCGGCGAAACCGACGTTCAATAATCGCGTTTAATTAACGTTTGGAACCGTGTTGTTAGCGGTTGAAACGGCGGAAGCTAGCGGAGTCGACGGCGTTCGTGGTAGCGCGGTCGACTTTGTTTTTATTGACGCGCGAAGAGCTTTTGCGGTTGCAAAACGTTTGTCGTAGCGCGGTCGAACGAGCGAGAATGCGAGCGATTAACGCGTCTTGAACGGCTTGCGGTCGGCGCGCCCGAACTTTATCGAGCGAAGACGCGCGAGCGGAGGCCGAACGACCGCGGTCGTAAAACGCTTGCAAGAGCCGGTCGAGCGTCCGAGTTTGCGGTAGTAAATTTACGCCCAACGGAGAAACAGCGCGCAAGGTTCGGCGACGGTCGACGCGGTCTCTTCGGCGCGTTCGACGTCGAGTTCGCCTCGAAGCGCGGTCAAAAATTGGCGCAAGCGATTCGCGACTCCGACGAGTAAATTTATCGGGAATAGCTTTTTGTCCGTCGTAAAAAATATGCCCGACGTCGCGCGGTTTTCAGGCGACGATAAGCCGGCGAACGTTTTATACGTTCCTTTAATTTTAGATACAACGCGTCTAAATTCGAAAACAAGGAAAACAAAAACAGCGGTATAAGCTCGTGGAATAAAAGACTCAAAAAGTGGGCGACGCAGGATTCGAACCAGCGACCTCCGCCGTGTGAAAGCGTTTGTCGTTTTTTTCGGTTCGACCGCGCGAATTTCCTTAACTTGTTTGAAAGTAAAGGTTTGCGCGTTTAAAGCGTTGTGACCGACCGCGAAAAACGCGCGAAAACTTACGTTATTTTAACAGATTTTCGCGAAAAATCAACCGTTTTCCGCGAAATGTAGATACAATGTAGATACAAAAGAAGGCGCGCTAGTCTACCGGAAGCAAAAGGGCTCGCGACGCCGGAGCGTCGCGGGCGAACGTAATGTTTCGAAGCGTCGACGGCGACGCTTTAACGTTCAAGATTGAACGTCGGCGTTTCGGGCTTGTACGAGTTCTTGAACTAAGCGGTGGACGGCGGTACAAAACGATTCCGACGCGCAAAGTTTGTCGCGCCGTTCGTTTTCGTATTTAACGCGAGCGGCGGCCAACGCCTTGGCTTCGTCGCCGTGTTTTGTCAAGGTAGCGTACAGGTTCTTTTCATTTTTGGAGTACTCGCGGCCCGTCGCTCTTTTATAAAGACCCTTGAACGCTTCAACGCATTCCTTGGAGTCGGAATAGTTGGGAACCTTGCCCGAAAAATAGGCGGCGAGCCAAAGTTCGAAACAGGGGTTCGACCAACCGACTTCGATTTTCTCGGCTTGCGCTTTGTCGAGGATTTCGTCGAAATTGGGAATTTGGTCGCGGTCGAACACAAGCCAAAGTTGGCGAAATTGGGCGTCTTGGCGTCCTTTGAGCGCTTCGGGAATCAAGCGTTTGTAACTTGAAACGTCGCAAACCTTGATTTCGATTTTGTCTTGCAGGTTCGCCGGGAACGACGCCCGCAAACCCTCGAAGTAGTTCTTTTCGGTTTCCCGCGCGTCGGTAACGATATAATAATTCCCCAGCTCTTTGGGACGACCGCCGCGCGTTCGCTTTTGCCTGTTTCCGCCGTCGCGTCCTTTAGCGCTCATCGTTCGACTCCTTCGCGTCGCCGGAACGGAGCGCCGTTAAACGAGGAATCGCGCCGTACTTGCCGAGCAGGTAGTCTTCCTGGTAGTTGGGCCGGTCGCCGTTTTCGTCGAACTCCGCCAACGAATAAAGGGTCGACGCGCCGAAGTCGCCCTTTTGAACGAACCAAATTTCGTCGCGACGCAACAAACCGCAATCGAGGAGCCAAGGTTCGTGCGTCGTGAAGACCAACTGCGCGCCGTTCGGGTTTTGCTCCGGATCCAAAAACGACGTCAAAATACTTCGTTGCAACAACGGGTGAAGACGCGCGTTCAGTTCGTCGACGAAGAGCAGGGCGCCGCGGTCGAACACTTGTCGCAAATATGGATAGAGCGCGAGCATTTTTTGCGTTCCGTCCGACTCTTCTTGGAACGGCAGGTACGTTAGTTCGTCGGAATCCTGCGTTTTGTGTCCGGCGAAAAGTCTTACCTTTTGTCCTCCTTCGCCGTCGTCTTTGATTTCGTATTTTACGCGAACGATCGACGAATCGAATTTTTGAATGAACGGAGTTATTTCGCCAAAAAAAGCGTCCGGTTCCTCGTCTTCCGCGAGAGTCGCAAAGGTTTTCGAAAGGATAAGATTCATTAAGGGCGACCCGAAACAAAGAACGTCGACGGCGGCGAAGAAGTCCCAAACGACCTTCAACGGCTTGACGTTCAATTTCACGCCGAGCGAAACGACGAGCGTTTCTTTGCGAAGCGCCGACTGAATATTCGCTTTTGCCGCTTCGGTGAATCTCGAAAATTTAAGTTCGCCCGTTTCCGTATTGCGATAAAAAACGCGTCGAAACCGCTCGTTTTTGGCGGCGTTTTTAACGTTGAACCATTCTTCGCCGACGCCGTCGCGTCCGATAGTGAAACCATAATTATAGACTTTGTCCGGGACGTCGGGCGCAAGAAAATAGACTTCAAATTCGGTCGGGCGATTCTTGTTTTCCGTGTCGAAAAGAAACGGACGCGGAAAATCGGGCGTTTGCGCAAAGTTGTCCGCTCTGTCGTCGCCAAATCCAAAGGAGCGCAACACGCACCAGCGCATCGCTTGAAACGCGTTGACGACGTTCGACTTTCCGCCGCCGTTCGCGCCGTAAATCGCGGCGGCGCGGAGAACCTTTTCGCCGTTGCGCGCAACGTAGCGTCCTTGCTCGGCGTCGGCGTCGAGTTCGTTTTCGAGCGTTTCGTTCGGTTCGGCGACGGTCAGGTCGAGCGTCGCTTCGTCGCGAAACGATTTGTAGTTCTTGAAGGCGAATTGGAGTAGCATCGGTTAGGCCCTAGGATTCCGATTTTGACAGTCTTTCCCCTATTTTAATCAAATTTGAAAAGCGGCGCAAGGTTTTTTTAACAAATTAACGCCGCGACGGGAAAATTTTCGTCGTCGCGGGAACATTTACAAAACGGCGAGAGCGGGGAACGTTCTCGCCGTTTTTTTGCGGAGCGTCGATCGAACCGACGCGGCGACGTCAAACGCTCGGTTTGGCGGGCGGCGAAAGAAGCGCGGCAATTTCTTCGCCGCGTTTGGTTAGCCGCCCTTCGGCCCAATTCCAACCGATGTTCGGCGATTGACGCGGGTACGGTTTCCAACGGTCGGGAGCGCCGCCGATAAACGTTATTGTCCCGTGCGTCGGCGCGTTTTTGTTAAATTTCAGATGCGACGGCAAGTCGTCGGGAGCGAAAAGCGGAACCGATTGCGGGCCCTCCTTTAAGAACCATTGATTAACGAGGCCGTTCTTTTGAAACATAAGGAGGACGCGGCAGACGTCTAAGGCAGGGGCGGAACCTAAATATACCGCGCCCGAAGAATTTGCGTAAATTCCGGCTTGCGACGAAGCGGAACGATGTTCGCAATAGACGGCGCCGCCTTCTTGTCGCGCGGCGTTCAGAATCTGTCTTCCAGGCTCGGGCAAACTGTGCGCTATCCTTTGCGCGTCGATTTCGAGCGCCGCGTCGAGATGCTTGTCGACAAACTCTTGATTAAGAACGTACTTGTAGCGACTTTGCGTTAAAGCGCCGCAATCTACCAATTCGGCAAGGACGTCGGAATTGGCCGGCGCTTGTTCCGGAAAGTCGAAATAAAACGCCGGCGAGTTAGGCTTAAGTCCAAAACGAATTTCATTGTCTTGAAGTCGAAGTTCTTTTTCTTGGCTAAGCGCGGCGTAAACCAGCAACTCGATAGCCGCGTCGGAAAGTTGCGCGACGTCGAACGACGATTCTTTGGCCGCTCGCTTTGCCGCTTCGCGCTCTTTGGCTTGGCGACGCGCTCGACGTTCGCGGATAACGAAGCACGCCGTCGCGGTCGACGTTATCCAAAGGAGAGCCGCTAGTATCCAATCGAGAAAAGACCTATAGACCCACCAGACGCCGCCCGCCAACACGGCGGCGCTTATTAAATACGGGCAACTAAGCTTCAAGAACTTTCCGCGCTTTCTGGCGCAAAAACGCATAAACTCAATTAAACAGGTAATCAATACCGTGATAACAGCACCGCTCGCTATTTTTGTCATCCTATCTCCCGGCACAACGAAACCAAGAAGCGTAACAATACTTGCGACTACGCCAAGAACGCTCAAAGTCCATTTGAAATGGGCGCCAAGTTTTTGGGACGCGGCGTCGCGTTTTTCTTCCGTCATTTTGAAAGCTCCGAGAGAACAATAAAAGGTTGTTGGACGCTTTTATTTTATCGGAGCGGTGTTAGAATGTCAAGCGCCGCAAAACGGCGAGAGCGGGGAACGTTCTCGCCGTTTTTTTTTGCGGAGCGTCGACCGAACCGCGCGGCGACGTCAAACGCTCGGTTCGGCGGGCGATTCAGCAAGCGGAAAGTCCTGCTTATTCATAAAGCGAGACAGCGGCCAATCGTAAACGTCTTTTTGCTCGTCCAACGTTAGTTCACGCCAATATTTCTGCGCATGCGGTTTGGCGTCGAGCAAAAGGTTAAGCGCGAAACGTTCGAGATTAGAAACGGTTGCCTCTAAAATATCAAAAGTAGCGTTGGTCTCTTTGTCGTCAAATTCGCCTTTGCGTTTAACGATTTGAAGCCGATTAATTTGTTCTGCGACGCACGCCGCGTCTTTTGAGAGCGCGAGCGCGTTTAGCTCTTCGGCCATTTTTAACAAAGCCGCCGCGCGTTCGGCGCGTTGTTGTTTTTCGCATTCGTCAAACGCTAAAAGAACTTGCCGGAACAGCGCGTTGACGACGCCTGCGACGTTCGGTTCGTAAAACTGGCGGAGCGACGCAAGGACGGCGGAACAATCAAGATTTGCCGCATTAACGAAATCCTTCTGCGTTAATAAAAAAAACGGCGTGGTTTTTTGAGGCCGACCGTTATATTCATACATAGCGAACGGCGGCTTTTTAAAGAAGTCGTCGACAATATAGCAGCCGTCGCTTGGACGTTTTTTAACGGTTAAAATTACCTGTTGCGAACCGACGAATAGCGAAAGTACCGCTTCCGATTTTGGCGAAAAAACAACGGTTGGCGGAAGGTGTTCGGGCCGAATGTAGTTGGTCGACGAATTGACAAGGAAATCGACGGCTTTTCTGTCGTCTTCCGTAAAACAGGAAATATCGACGTTTGCGTCGAGTCCGAAGGCGCGGAAGGTCTCGGAAACGCGTTGATAAGATTCCAACCTTTCGTTTAATTGGGAAAGATACGTCGACTTTTTCTTTTTAGGATACAAATTGACAACGCGGCGACCTAGTTTAAAACTCCCCGTTTCAAGCGCTTTGATCGTAAATTGAAGCGCTTTAATCGAGTCGGAAAGAGGCCCGTCGAACCTTGCGTTAAACCGTTTGTTTTCATAGGTAAGCAAACCGGCGCAGAACGTGGCCTTGTCGGAGGCGGGCGTTTTAGTTTCCACAAAGGAATCGAAAAAGGGAAGGTTGTCGATTGTTACCGATTGCGACAGATGAAAACTGACTTCGTCGAGCGAAAAAACGTCGTCGCAAGGGATAGGTTCCGGCGTTGCTTCGTCGTAAACGTAGCAAAGCGTATTGTCGGCAAAAGGGAGGAATTGCGAGAGGCTTTCGCCTTGCGCAAAACGAGTGAAAATGACGTTAAAATTACCGCGTTTAAGTATTGCTTCAAGATTGGTAGGACGTTCTTCTCTGGGGAAAAAACCGTGTTGGCGTTTGGAATGTTCCAGAAAAAAGGCAAGAAGACGGCGCTGATCTTCCGGCGCCTCGGGGTAACGATGAAGTTCGACGGTTTTGGTCTTTCGCTCGGTTTTATTTGCAAGTAGTTTCTGGATTTGGCTTGGGAACAAGAGCGCGTAATAAATCCGGTATTCTTCGCCGACAAAGCGCACGCAAAATAAAATCGCGCCGCCGTCGACTTGATAATTTCTAAGGTCGGAAAGTTCGACCGGGTATTTTTCGACGTCGCCGCGAGGAAAAGAAGCGCAACGTTTTCCTTTGACCTGAACGCTTGCGCGTCCGACAATCTGGTCTTTAGTTTGCTCGGGACCGGAATAAAGATAGAGACAACCGTCCCAAGACGGTTCGCGATCGTTGTCTTTGATAAAGGGTTGAATGTAATCGGTTTCTAATATACAATTTATAAGCACGTTTACGGCCTTTCGTTCGGTTTTGGCCGTCGGCCATCGCGACGGCGAATTACGTTTTTCTTCCGTCATTTTGCAAGCTCCGAGAGAACAATAAAAGGTTGTTGGACGCTTTTATTTTATCGGAGCGGTTTTAGAATGTCAAGCGCCGCAAAACGGCGAGAGCGGGGAACGTTCTCGCCGTTTTTTTTTGCGGAGCGTCGACCGAACCGCGCGGCGACGTCAAACGCTTGGTTCGGCGGACGGCGTCGGGACGGTCTCCGGCGGTATCGCCGGAAGATTTGTCGATTTTCGCGGCGCTGTTTTTTCTTGTTTTTCTTCAACTTTACAGTTTTCGCACGTATCGGAAAGAGGGAATAGTTTTCGAACTTTTTCAAGCCCTTGCGATGTTAAAACATACCACGCCGTCGTTTCGTCTCCGTTTGTTAACTCGCTTTTGCGAATATCGCCTCGCACAAGAAGCCGTGCGACGACCAGCTTAAGATCGACAGGCGTGCCGCCGCGTTGGACATACGGTAAATACCGTTTTTGAAAGTGATTATAAACGTATACTTTCAAACGCCCTTCGGCGCCGTTGACGGAAAAACGGTATTCTCCGTCAACGTCGACTCCGCCCTCGCAAATATTTATTAAAAGCTGTTGTTCGATCGCCGCTAATTCGCCTTCTTTATTTTCCGACATTGGGTCGCAAGGCCATAATTCTTGCATAGCTTTAATCGCTTCGTCCGCGTTATAAACGCCGCGCGGCGTTAATTGATACCAGGTTATTTCTGATCGAGAGACTGTTTTATCGTCTAATGATTCTTTGGAAGGGGCGTTTGTTTTGGCAATAACCTCGACAGCGTTTAACTCGACGATTGTTTTTTCAAGATATTCGCTTTCAACGTCGTTTTTTATATTAAATACCGGTTGATAGCTTCCGCAGTCCGATTGATAATAAACATTGAAAAGATCGTTTTCTACGTAAGTGTAGAATTTATTTTCTGGTTTAGGATCAAATTCAGTGGCTTGCCCTCGAACTCTTCGTAAGATTTCGTTACTGTTTTGAGTTACGATATATTGACGCGATTCTTTGCCGGTGGTTTCGAGCTGCAAGGCGCGTTGTTGCTCTTTCATTAATTCTTTATGGTCTTTAATCTGTTCTTCGCGAACAGCGTTGAGTTTTAATTCGCTTTGCAAGTATTCCGCGCGAACAGCGCTAAGGTCTTGTTGACTTCGAAAATAACTTGCTTGAACCGAAAAAAGTTCTTTTTCTTTTTTTAAATATTCGGCGCGAACGGCGTTCAGCGCGATATAGCTTACATTTAATCGATTTGAAATTTCACGTTCGGCGGTTCTGGCAATTTTTTCTTCTGCTTCCGCTTGTTCTTGGGCTAATAATGCTTCTTGTTTGGAGTTCTTTTGTTCTAATGTGTCTAACGTAAATGTTGTGAATGTAACGATTGCGAATATTGCTAGAAAGATAAAACTACAGCAATTTATCGAGCTGAAATATCCTTTTTTATAGCGATAAAAAAGCGCACGAAAGATCAATAGGATAACGCAAACTAAAAGAATTAACCAAGCTGTTTGTAGGAATTGCAGTATGTCGTCTGGGATATCATAAGCTGGAGCAAAGTGATTAACTCCGACGAATATAGCGTTAAGCGCGGCCTGTCCCCAAAACAAAATTTTATCGAAGAGATTTTTATCGTTATTTTGAGGCGGATTATCCCCGTGATTCTCGGTATCCATTATGTTTGTCCTTAAAGCTTTTGCGCCGAGATTTTAGGGCTTCTCGGCGCGAAGCGATCGTTGTGAGACGGGCGAAACAGGGATTGCGTTCGCCCGGAAAAGATTATATCCGAACCGCGTCGCGACGTCAAACGCTTGGCGGCGGAGCCGGGACGGCGAGGTTAATCGTCGCCTTGATTCGAAGCGAGGTACAAGCGCGAAATTTCGCAACCGCGTTTCGTTAAGCGAGCTGTTATACAGCCGTAAGCGAAAGCACCTTCTCGTTTCATTCCTGCCAATCCACGCAAACTGCCTCCTTCCGGCAGATTGAACCGGGCGTTTATTGGATTGCCGTTGTTCCACGGTATTTTAGCTTGACTAAATGGCGGCGAAAGCTCGTCTTTTGACATATCCCACTTGTCGACCAGCAGATTTTTAAGCAAGAGGTGAAAAATTCGATCCGTTTCGGCGATGGGAAAACAACCGAAAGAAAAATTGGACGGAACGTCGCACTCGAAATCGTCGTGTCGACGCATAGCGGTTCGGTGCGAGTCGGGCGGAACGATTTCAGCAACGTCGACGCTTAATCGCGCGCCCTCGCCGTTGGCGAATTTCAAAAGCGCTTCGCCTAAACTCGTTTGCAATAACGCGCCTAAAACTCGTTTAGAGTCCAGTTCGACGATGCTTTTTCGATTTTTTTGTGCGAGCGGAGCGACTTCGTAGAACGAACCGGCTTTCTTAAAAAGTTTAAACTCGACCAGCTCATTTAAAACGTCGTCGAATGTTCTGTCTTTTAACGGTTCGTCGAAAATAAAGCGGGGTTGATTGCGTTCGTGTTCAAAGAAAAGCCCGTTGGGTTTGACGATAACGGGGCGTTCGCGCAACAACGCGCCGGCGATCAGTTCAAAGGCCGCGTCGGAGAGTTGCGTCACATCGAGCGGTTGCGGCGCCGCTTGGGCTTCGGTGAAGAACGTTGACGCAGTTTGGCGGTTGGCAGCCGCGAATCTTTCAAAAAGCTCTTCGGTTTCCATTTCGCAAGTTCTAGCGCAGTCGCGTTTGTAATATTTACCCTCAAATTTGACAGGGAGTCTATTCGTTTTCTTGACTTCGATTTTTATACAGGTGCGATTTTCAAATGTTTGGAAATCAATGCTGTATAAGTCGTTGGGGAAGTAACTGTCTAATATGTTGCCGATATGATTGGCGGTTTTATCTAATTTTTCTTCTGCGATACCGCAAATAGTACGGTTATCGCAAATTCCAATATATATCACGCCTCCGTCGGTATTCATAAAAGCTGCGACAGTTTTTAGAGCTGTATCGCTCCATTTTTGCTTAAATTCAGTATGTTGGTTTTCGCGACCATCAAACCGAGGCGTAGCGTCATCGCGTTTTTCTTCCGTCATTTTGATCCTTTGATTGATGCGAGGTCGTCAACGTCTGCAAACATTGACGACCTTCGGTTCGTTAACGTATTACTTAATTCTGTTGCGAATTTCCTTTGTCAGTTGTTTCGTCGGCGCAAGCTCCAAGGGGGGAAAGGTCGAGCTTGTCGCATATGCTAAGCCCGATTTTAGCAATCAGCTCCTGCATTTCGCGCGGCAACTTGGCGACGACCGCGACAAACTCGTCGACCGTCGCGTCAAGGTCGAAAGCCGGAGGCGGCGACGGGGTTGGCGTTAAAAACATTTCACCTTTGCCGGTCTCGAACCATTCTCGGTTCACGTTGTACGTCAAGACTAGAAGGTTGATAACTCGGTCGTTAATCGCTCGAACGCCCGACGCCATTTGAGATAGGTAACCTTGCGAGAAACCTAAGTCTTTAGACATCTTATTAAAAGACGTACCAAGCGATTCTGAAATAAGTCGTAAACGGTCTTTCATTTTTCTAACCTCTTCTTACATTATAACAAAGTCAACGGCGACGTCAAGAAACTTTAAAATTTTAAAACTATGCTATTGACTTCTTGCTGCTTTCGGTTTATTATTATAGCATAGTCAACAAGAGAACGCGTTTTTGATTCTTTGAGCGCTAATCCTCTTGGGCGGGCCAACCGACTGCAATCGGCGCCCGCCGGACTTTATTTTAACGGAGAAAAAACGATGGACAATCAGATTCGCGAAATTTACGAAGCCGTCGGCGTCGACGGTCGCCGCTTCTTGATGCTGGTTGCTCGAATTTGCGAACTTGCGCTAAACGCCGGTTCGCCCGCTCCAAGCGACGAAGGAGAGACGCAATGAGAACAGTCGAAATTCCCGAAAAGCACGAGCCCCAAGAATGGATGCTCTTGATTTGTAAGTATCGTTTTTTCGGACACGGTACAGGTGAATTTTCAGTAAATCACCCATTTGCAGGAGCAGGTTTAGGCGAGCAAGTTCAAAACGCCTTGAAATTTTTAGGCGAGGAAATTCGCGAAGATTTTGATGGTTGGAAACACCTGCCTGACAAAATTGAAATTTCATTAGAAAAGTACGACGAGTATGTTGCAAGGAACAATCTCAAATAACCTCCAAAACGGAGTAACAGTAATGAAAAAGTGGCTTTTAAACGTTATCGCGGTGTTTTTTTTAGTTGCTGGGGTTGCGCAGACAGCGTCCGCTCAAAGCGTCGCGCAAGCCGCCGAACCGACCGCCGTCGCTTCGGTTTCCGAGGAAACCTCCGCTAAATCAAGCTCTTGGGAGACGCTGACCCCGCTTGAAAAGGCTTTGTGGCTTATCGGATATTGGAGGGAAGAATATTTTCGTCGCGACGCCGAGTTTCGAACGCTTGCTCGTTGGTATATGCGGGACGGTGGAGCCGCGCGGTTTAAAAGTCTTGGTTACGATCGCTTTATTGAGGAATTAAACCGAGAATCTAGGGAATATTACGAAAAGGAAAAACGAAAGCGCGCCTCCGACGTTTCCCTTGGTTCGGCATCGGAGGTTTTCAAAACAACGGAGAAACAACAATGAACAACGAAACGGAAAACTTCGACGACGCGTTGGCTGTCGAAGACGCGATATTCGCCGAGCTTATCCGAACGCGAATGCTTCGCGCTCCGAGCGGGGAGACGCGAACGATCGACTTGTCCGTCGCCGCCGCCGTTTGCCGAGCGTTCGCGAAAGGTCAAGTCGCCGTTTATCGAGACGGCGGCGCGTTAGTCTTCAAGAACACCGCCGCCGGAGCCGAACGACTCGCCGCGAGTCGCGGGCAAACGACGACGGAAGCGGAAGAAACGACCGGCGATCAACGCGAGTAACGGTCGCGACGCTTGCGGAGCTTTTCAAGACGTTCGCGGCCCGTCCAAAGGAGACGCCAATAAGGAAGCGTTCCTTCGACCCCGCGTTCGGCGTAAAGTTCGAGGATTTGCATAACTTCGTCGCGGGAGTAGCCCGGACGCTCGACTTCAAGATACTCGAAAAGATCGGCTTCGAAGGGCGTGCGCTCTTCCGGAATATCGTAGTCGGCGAGGTATTCGAGGACGAGCAGTTCAAGGGCTTCGTCGAATTTGCGCGTCGGCATAATTACGAACCTTTCTTGTTAAGAGTTGGTGAAAATTTGTTAGCGCCCTTATTTTACCAAACGCTTAACAAGAAGCAAGACGGGCGCGGTTGTTGGACGCTTCCGAGAGAGCCCGTCGCCTCCGGCGGTTCGCGCCGCCGGAGGTTTCCTTAAACGTCGGCGCCGACAGACGCGCGGTTTCGGTTGCGAAGCTCGCCGAAGTCGCGCGGTCGAAGCGGTTGGGCCCGTTTCGACTTGGGCGCCGCGTCCCAATAACCCCCGACGGTTTAACCGCCGTCGGGCGTTTTGAGCGTTCTCCAAAAACGCTCGTTTGCGACCGTTCGGAGCGACGCGAAGCGCGTCGCGCGGTCCGGAAAGTCGCGCTTACCCAAAGGAAAACGTTACCCGTCCGCCGCAACCGCGGGCCGAATTAGGACGCGGCCCGCCCAACCCCAACAAGTCGACCGATGGACGACAAAATTTTCTACACGCTCGAAGAGGCGCGCGCCGCCTTCTTTCCTTGGATTCCGTCCGCGCGGTCGCTCGCCGAGTACGTCGACGGGAAAAAGGGAAAGTCGAGCAAAAACCGCTTCACGCTTCGCGCGGTGAAGATCGGCTCGCAACTCGTCGTTACTCGCGAAATCGTCGAGGATTTCGCGCGACAGGTCAACAAGGCCGCCGGAGCGCTCGACTATCGCCGGGCCCCGGTCAAGCGTTGCCGAGGCTCCCGCGACGACTCGATTCTCGCCGAACTCGAAGAACGAACCGGCGGGAAGTGGTCGCCGAAACGCGACGCGACCAAACGCGTCGGATAACGGGTTCGCCCAACGACGCGAAAGAACTTAAAACAACCAACTTAGCCCGACCGGCGTTCGCCGGGCTTACCTCGGGCGTTTGCGCCGCCGCCGACTCGCAAATCAAACCGGAAACGGACGTTCCCTCGCACGCGGAGCGGATAAGCGCGGCCGACGTGTCTTGACCTTGGGCGTCGCGGCGGATTCGTCCGTCGCGGCGACTCCGGGTCGACGGTCTCCTAATTCAGGCGGTTCGCCGACCGTCGGGGCGGGACGTTGACGCGGAACGCTCCGGCGGTCGGGCCGTCTCGAACGAACAAACGAACAAAAACGGAAACGACGCAATGAACGACTATCGCGAACTAACTCGCCGGCTCGACGCGTTCGACGCTCGGCTTAACGCGTTGCGCGACTGCGCTTTGACGAATCCGGCCCTGACGCCGAACGAACGCCTCGCCGCGTTGACGACGATCGATCGCGTCCTGGTCTTGGAGGACGCGGCGGAGCGGAGGACGAGCCGCAAAGCGCGAACGGAGGCGCGACAATGATCGACGTCAAAAGAATTCTCTCCGCGACGCCGCAAGAGACTTTAGAGATTCTTCAAGAGTGCGTTCAACGACAGGAACAAGAACTCGAAAAAGCGAACGTTTTACGCGAGAAGTTTAAAGATTGCGTCAAGGAAATGGACGCGCGGATCCAAAAGATCAAACGGCAAATCGCCGAACTTGTCGAGCGGCGAACGGCGCTTAAACTTGCCGTCGATAGGTATCAAGAGTTTAAAGCGAGCAAAGGAGAACGGCGATGAACCGGACAAGAATGAGAGAACGCCGACGCCGCGACGGCTACTTCGTCGACCTCGGCGACTTGCGGCGCGCGCTCGCCGTTTACGCCGTCGACCGACCCGTCGCGATTCGGCTTCTGGACGGGCGCAAGTTCGCCGTCGCCGACGTTCGGCTCGACCGCGAGTCCGGCGAACCGGTCGAAGACGCGACGGTTCTGCTGATCGCCGAAGCCGGCGAGTCGCACCCCAAGGAAGAGTTGGAACAGACGCGAGTTAAAGAACTGGCCGTCGCGGCGCGGGTTTGCGTCAACAAAGGTTCTTTGCGCTCGACGTCGGCGCTCGTTTATGTCATTAACTCGGAGGGCGACGTCGCGCCGTATTTTGTCGCGCCGTTTGAAGTTGTCGGCGGCGACAAGACCGTCGAGCGCGCGATCTTCGATAAAATCCGCGGCGCCGGACTCTTCGGCGACCGAGACGAGCGCGACGTCCGCGTTCATTACTGGAAAACGAACGTCGAGCGGAAAAGCCTCGTAGAAAACTGTCCGGCGTCGCTCCGGATTCTCGGCGTTATTTATTGAGCGGCGGCAAGCGGAAAAGTCGCGGCGACCCTATTATTTTTTGCAAAGGATAGTACAATGACGGTTGGATTCAACTTTAACAACGGAAAGGAGATTCTTCGCCGTCATGACGCCCGCTCGCAAGGAACCCAATATGGAAACGTACTCCGGACGCTTCGCCGCTCGTTTAAAGGAGCTTCGGCTCAAGGCCAAATTAACGCCGGAAGAAGTTGCCGAAGCGCTCGACGTTTCGACGCGAACGGTTTACTCTTGGGAATCGGCGCGGTCGTTTCCGAACGTCGATCTCTTGCCGAGAATTGCCGAGACTTTGAAGCTCAAAGCCGTTGCCAAGCTCTTCCCTTAACAAGAAAGTTTTTGACAGATTCTTTCAATGGCTTATTGACAGAATCTGTCAACGGTATTATACTGGATACCGTCAAGAGCGACGGAGTCCGTCCAAATTTTTCGACCGCCCGGGGCGGCGCCGCGTTCTCGACCGAGTTCGCGACGTCGTCGCGGGCGTTTTTGTTGCCCTTTCCGAAGTTGAATCCAATCCCGGGCGGTCGAATTTAGGAGACCCGGCTATGTCGACAACCATTGAAAAACACGACGCGCAAGCGCAACGACTCGCCGAACTCGAAGGCGTTCTTCAAGAGTATTTTAGCGAGACGCGAAAATTAGGCGCGGCGCTTGCCTCGGTTCGAAAGACGTGCCTAGACAAAGAAGCGAGGCGAGATTTTGCCTCGTCGGTCGCCGGCGAAGCGTATCACATTTCGATCGGTTTAGTAAGGCGGCTGTTAGATTTTCGTAACTAATATAGTGGGGAGAACGAACGATGAGCGAAGAAACGAAATTTACCGACGATGTTTCGCAAGACGAAGACAAAAGTTTTCGCACTGGGCTTTACATTGGAGGCTTTAGCGTCGCCGCTTTGCTTTGGGGGGGCTTTTTGGTGTTCCTTTACTCGCACAGCGCGCATTGTCATCCGACGCCAACGCGCGTTCAACCGGTAGAATTGGAATCGGGTTCGTTTGCGTTCGCGCTTGCCGCGCTCCAAAACGGCGCGGTTATCCGCCGCGAAGGGGACTTTTGCGGTAAGTACCGTTTGGAAAACTGCGCGATTGTTCGTTTTTTCGACGACGAGGAGTCCGATCACGGGTACGAAAAGAACTCTTTTCGCGTCGACGAAATTTTAGCCGACGATTGGGTCGTCGAACCTAAACGTTGATATAAAGCCCATAAGGAAAATAAACGATGACCGAGTTAATGCCGCTCTTTTTGCGGACGGGAAACAAAGAGGCTCTTTTCGCAGTCTTTTGGGCGACGCTCGGACGGGAGCCCGGGAAGTTGGCCGACGTCGATTTCGCAACCTTGCGCGACCTCGCCGAGCGTTCCGGCGTCAAGTTGACGGAGTCGCAGGTGCGCAAACGCGTCGACGAGTTGAAGAAGCTCGGAATTTTGGACGTTGCGCCGCGACGGGAGCGGGGACGGTTCGACCTTTACGTTTATCGTCCGGCGCCGTTCGAGGAGCCCGTCGCGAAACCGGAACCGGCGACGCCTCTTTTCGACGCGGCGTTTGGAAAAGGCGTCGAGTCGTTCGCGCCCGCCGCCGTTTCCGTTTTCGCCGCCGTTTCGGAAACGGAAACGGAAATCGTCGCGCAATCGATTGCGGAACCGGCCGCGCCCGTCGCCGCCGATCGTCTTCGTGAAGCCGCGAAAATGCTTCAAACGCCGACGGTTGCGGAGGTTCGCTTCATTCGACCGGCTTCGACGATTCCGGCGGTTTCGTCCGTCGCGTCGGAGCCGACGTCGCGCGAACCGGTCGCGTCGCCTTTAGAAGAAATAAATAATAATAAATATATTAAAAATAAAACAATAAATAAACCCGCGAAAGATTTGGAAGCGGAGACGCAAGCGGGGCCGGAAGCGCCTTCGGTCGCCGGGACGCAACCGGGTTTGGAGCCGGAGCGTCGCCCGGACGTCGCCGACGTTCGCTCGTTGGTCGACTTTGCGTCGCCGAAGGTCGCGGCGCTTCGTCGCGAAATCGCTGAAGCCGTTTGGGAGCCGACCGTTCATCCGGACTTGATCGACCGACTGACCGCCGCCGTCGCGTTGCGGGTCGGCGGCGCGACGCGCTCGACCGTCTTCGCGCTGATTCGGGAGGCCCGCGACGAAAAGACGCTTTACGAACGTTCGAACGGAAA
>JAGBDD010000039.1 GCA_017937685.1 Thermoguttaceae bacterium
AGCGCGGGCCCGGAGCGCCCGGCGGCGCCAACGTTAGAAGCCGACTTGGAACCAAACGTCAAGAAGTAACAACGTCAACCGCAACCGGCGCGACGGCGAGGGATACGTCGAAGCACCCCAACTTCTATCGTCCGAATGAACAGTCCGAAAAATCGCCCCGACTTGCTCCTTTCCGTCGCTCGGATTCGACGCGAATACTTCGACGGGCCCGACGCGCCGACCAAACGCGAAATCACGTCGTGGATCGAGCGCGGCACCGTCGAAGGCGCGACGCTACCCGGCGTCGTTATCGGCGGTCGCTACTTTTGCCGCCGTCGCGACGTCGAAAACTTCCTCGCCGCGTCGACCGTCGAACCGCGAACCGAGAAACGCAAAACGTCCGCCGTCGAACGAGACACGCGCGCCGCCCGAGTCGCCGACGCGCTCGAAACGCTCCGAGAATTTGGAATCGGCGCGTCCCGGAGGTTCCCGCGATGAAAGAAACGATTCAAGCCGCCGCCCGTATTTTCGAAGTGGTCGTTACCGACCGTAACGCGCCGGAGTCGAACCCGGTCGCGGTCTTTCGGAACGTCGTCGCGAACGACGGATTTCAAGCGATCGATCGCGTCAAGAAGTGGCTCAACCCGGCGCATATGTGGCGCCGCCGCTTCAACGCGTCGGAAGTTCGGAGGTTAGAGTAATGAAGGATACAACTTGGCGCAATTGGCGCGACCAGCCTCCAAGGGGGATTCGCCCGGGCGATCTCCTTGTTGTTTTAACAAACGACGGAAAATATTGCGTTGCGAGACTAATGGGAGGCGGGTATTACGTTCAACTTCCGGAAGGCTGGAACTATTCCGGTCGATACGACGAAATCGTCGCTTGGGCGCCGTTTGAAATTTGTCCGCCCGACGTTCTTCCCCCCGACGCGCCTCCAAAAGTAAGAAAAGCATTGATTGACGAAGCCCGCCATCTCGGCTTTTGCAATCCGAGCTGGGAACATTGAATCCTTTAGACGCCGCCCCTTTAGTTTTGCGTTTTTTCGTCCCGGGGGAACGACGGCGTCGCCGAGCGCCCCGTTGGCGTCGACTCGCTCGTTAAATATAAGCGCGCTTCCGTTTGCTTGGGGGCGGCGCGACTCCTGGCGCGTCGTCCCTTAGAAACGGAAAACCTCCATCGGGCCCGCCGTCGAAAAACTCGCGGCGGCGGGCCTTGCCCCTTGAAGTTCAAAACGAACTCTAGAGTTCGTTTCGTTTGCAACCTAACCAACGTTAAATAAGGAACTAACGAAATGTCCGAAACCGCGCTCAAAATTTTTAACGCGCTCCTCGCCGGGAAAACCGTCGCGACTCGCGGCCTCATCGTCGACGCCGTTCGCGTCAAGAACGGGCGGCTCCTTTGTCTTGCGATCGCCGAAAACGGGCGGACGACCGAAGTCGACGCGACCGACGCCGAAGTCGTCGTCTTGGCTAAAACCGAGACGCTTAAACCGGCGAACGTTTAACGCAAACGACTAAACCTTTTGGCGGCGCGGTTAGCGTCGCCGGAGGGAGGGCGGG
This sequence comes from Thermoguttaceae bacterium, assembly GCA_017937685.1. Taxonomy (GTDB): domain Bacteria; phylum Planctomycetota; class Planctomycetia; order Pirellulales; family Thermoguttaceae; genus RUG369. The sequence goes on from JAGBDD010000039.1 coordinate 1,539, forward strand.
AGCCCGGGGAGTCGCCGAGAGAAGGCGGCGGCTCCTTTTTTCAAATTCGCCGCGTCCCTTTTTTCGCTTCGAGACAAACGCCGAGGGACGACCGACGGCGAAGACGAGCGCCAAGTTTTGCGCGTCGACTCGCTCGTTAAATATAAGCCGCGCCTTCCTTTTCCTTCCTTGAAGAGAGGGCGCGACGCTCGAAAGGGCGCCGCGTTCTTTGACCGGTTAAGCGACCGGTCGCTCGCAACCAACCGCCGCCCCCCCAAGTGGAACGGGAGGTTTGCAAATGTCGAAATTTCAACGTTTACTTTTAGCGACGGCGCTTTTCGCGTCGGTCGTCGGGGCTTGCGGGTGCGCGACTTGCGACTCGACGTCGACGTCGCGCGAACCGCCGCCCTTCGTCGCCGAGTCGCGTCGTTTCCGAACGAGCGCCGAACTCGACGCCGATCTCGTTTACTCGCCGAACGACGACGAACCGGTTGTCGTCGTCGGCGTCTCGTTTCGCGCGGCGGAGCGTTAACGCTTGTCGCGCGGCGGTTCGCTCGAATCGCCAACTTAACTTACCCAACGACTTAAAACAACGGAAAGGACGCCCTAATGGTCGCGATTTCTCAAACGTTCAACCAACGCAATAACGATAATAACGACAAGAATAACGATAAAATCGACGCCGCCGCGAACGCCGCGCCGCTCGACGTCGACGAAAAGTCGCATTTGGCGCAATTCGCCGCGCCCGGGCCGCTTGCGACGCCGACTAACGTCGACGCGGAAACGATCGCCGACGCGGCCCGCGCCGGAGTCGACGAAACGCCGGACGCGGAAAGCGAAACGCCGTCCGACGCGGACAAACTGAAAGCGGAGCTAAACGAAACGGTCGACGCTATTTGCGCGTCGTTTAGAGAGGGAATGTACGAACCGCCGTCGCAAGAGGAAATCGAATCTGCGTTAAGACGCGCGGTCGACTATATTTGCAATAAGCGCAACCGTTGCGCCGGAGGCGACGAAACCTCGGACGCCGCCGAATCGTTGAACGCGTCCGGCGGCGCGGCGTCGAGTCAAACGTCCAATAACGCGAGCGAAAGGCCGAAACGACCGGGCTTAACGAAGACGGTAACGCGTTACGACGACGGCGAGTTCGTTTGCTGGTTGCCGAACGACGTCGACGCGGGCGCCGAGCTTGCGCGCTTCGTTGAGGCGGCGTCGAAAACCGCCGTTCGCGTCGCGCTCGCCGAAGCGAAGGCGAATTTGTTGACGCAAGTTTTGACGCTTCCGACGCCGCGTCGCGCCGCCGATATTCGCCAATATTATCATCAATCCGTTCAAGGACTTGCGCTTAGCGTTCTCGCCGCGCTCGGAACCGACGACGAAAAGTTCGCCGTCGACAATTACTTGGCGAACGCGATGAGAGGCGCGTCGCAAAAAGACGACGAAACGTCGAACGACGCGGCGTCGTCGAGCGAAGACTTCGGCGACCAACGGAAACCAGACTTGCGCGACGTTGTGAAACCGGAGACGGCGACGGTCGATCCGGAGGCGTTTTCGAAGCTCGGCAAATTTTACTGCCGCGTTTCGCTCCCGTTTATTCGCCGCGACTTCGCGACGTTCGGCCAAATATTGGAGGCGGCGGACGCGGTTTTCCCGCCGAACGAACTCCTTCGCCCTTGGAACGTCGCCGATAAAACGTCGGCGTTTTGCGACGCGCTTCAAAACGGCGGAATGACGCAAGCCGCCGCGCTTCCCCTTGCGAAAGAAGCGGTTGCAAACGCGACCGAGGCCGCGTCGTCGCTCTTTTGGGGCGGGGCCGGGCCGGAACCGAAGCAACGTTGGAAGGCCGTTTGCGTCAAACCGGCGTTCAACGTCGAAATCGGCGACGCGTTGAAACCGGCGAACGTTGGCGATAAGACGTCGTTTAGCGTCGACGCGGCGAAAGCGGAGGCGGGCGAATGAAGGCGCGACGCTTCTTAATTTGCGTCGTCGCGGCGCTTGCGTTCGCCGCGGCGACTCGACCGGCGGAGGCGCAACTTTTTCGGCGGCTTTGGCGACCGCGAACGGTCGTCGCGCAAAGTTGGGCGTATTCGTTGCGACCAACGGGAGCGGAAACCGAGTTCGAGCGGAAGCTCGGGCCCGGAGCCGCGCGGTCGCGGTTCGACGCCGAAGCGGAGGCCCGCGCCGTCGAGGCGGAAATCAACGCCGTTCGCGAACGCAACGGCTTGCGCCCGCTCGTTTTCGACGCGGAACTTGCCGCCGGGTCGCGGAGTTGGTCGGCGGTAATGGCGCGGTTGGGCGAATGTAGACACGCGCCCGCCGCAACCTCCGAAAGTTGCGCCGCCGGGCGGCGAACGCCGGGCGAAACGGTCGTCGACTGGTTCAACTCCGACGGACACCGCGCCGAGATGCTGAACCCGTATTACGCCCGCGTCGGCGCCGGAGTCGCGGTCGATCGTTGGGGCCGACGTTATTGGACGGCGCGATTTCGCTAACCGACGTCGCCGAGTCGCAACGTTTGAATTTTCAAAAGTAACGGGGGCGGCAAACGCTCCCGTTTTTAACAAGGAAGGGAACGCAATCCAATGAAATACAAGAGAAAAGACTTGGCGCTCGCGGCGCTCGCCGTCGAAAAATTCCGCGACGCGCGGGCGCTCGAGCCAATTTACCGCTTCGACGAAAGGCGGAATCGCCGCGTCGTCGAAAATCATCGGGCTTTGCCGGGACGCTTCGCGGCGCTCGATTTAGTCGACGGCCAACTCCGGTTGCGCGCCGCGTCGCCGCAGGGAAAGGCGGAAGTTAGAGTGTTTGGCGAGGGAAGTTTTGGAGCGCTGAGAGACTTTGAGCGACTTGTCGACCCGGGAACGTTGCGTCGCGTTGCCGCCGAAGCGGAGGGGGAAACGGTCGAACTCGATTTCGACGGCGACGCGCTCGTCGTTCGCTCTGGAAACGCTTGCGCGGCGACTTGGCGAATCGAAACAACGACGGAGGGGCTCGCCGCGTTTCCCGACGCGGAAATTAGCCTTATTTCTCGGGTTACGTCCGTCGGAATGCCGAGCGAGCGTTTTTGGCGGGCCGTCGATTTGGCGGACGGTTGCGTCGGCGAAAGCGACGAGCGCGGCTCCAGTCTCGGCGTCGCCGTCGATTTGCGGCAAAACGCCGTTTTTGCTTGCGCTTCGAGCGTCGCGGCGATTTGCCGAAACATCGGAGCGGCAAAGGATACGGCGCCGACCGCGAACGTTTCGCCGACCTTTCTTAGCCGCGCTCGGGCGGTATTGAACGACGCCGACGAGCTGGAAATCGGGCTCGACGATAATTTTTGCGTCTTAACCGGCGAAATCGGCGGCGCGCTAATTCAAGTCGCCGCGCCCGTTTTCGAACGAACGCCGGAACTTTGGCGTCTTGTCGCGTTGAGAGCGTCGAATCCGGAAACGGTCGCGACGGCGACGGCGCGCTCGGCGTTGACGACGATAACTCTCGCCGACTTCGTTTCTGACGAAAAGTCGAGAGCCGTTCAGTTAACGTTCGAACCGGCGGCGAGCGGCGGCGGAACCTTGATCGCGTCGGCGCGTTCGACGCTCGGACGTTGCGACGCGGCGACGTCGGTTGAGTTTCGGGGCGAGCGCGTCGTCCGTTGGTATGACGCGCGACGACTTGTCGATTTTTTAAAGAGCGTCGGTTCGGACGAGTTGGTCGCGTTCGAATTTTGCGCGGACGCTCGGCGCCCCCTTTGCGTCGCGTCGGGCGACCGACTCTTTTTTCTTGGCGCAAGTCAAATTGATTACACGATTTAACAAACGGAAAAACAGTGAAAACGAATCAAGCGAAAGAACAAACGGTCGACGGCGTAACGACGCTAACGCTCTTGGACGGCGTCGCCGGTTGCAACGAAATCGATTTGCCGGTCGGGCGGCTCGTTCGCGTCGAAGGAGACGACGCGTCGCTCTTCGTCGTCGAGGCGGAGGACGATTGCGCCGGTTGCGCGCTCGACCCGGACGTCTTCGACGACCTGCCGTTCCCCTGCAAAGCGTTTGCGTGTTGCGAATATCGGCGGCGCGACGAGACGAACGTTATTTTGCGTCGCGTCGAAGGTTCTGACGACGCGGCAAACGAATCGGAGGCGCGACGTCAATGAGAGAACGCCGCCAACGCGACGGCTCCTTTGTCGACGTCGGCGACTTGCGGCGCGCGCTCGCCGTTTGCGCCGTCGACCGACCCGTTAAAATCCGGCTTCCGGACGGAAGCGAGTTCAACGTCGGCGCCGTCCGACGCGACCGCGACTTTGAACCGCTTGAAGACGCGCCCGTCTTGCTGATCGCCGCGACCGCCGACAAACAAGAGAAGAAAAACGATGAAACTTGAAGAAATTATCCCCGGTTTGCGCGCCGGGAAAACCGCTTGGAAACGCGGCGGTTATTGCCCGCCCGACGCCGACCGCGAATATTATCGACTTGGCGCGAGAACTCATTCCGGAATCGAGCGCGTAACGGAATACCTCAATCCCGCGACGGGGCGTCGTTCGGAGTACGTCCGCTATCACCGGCTGACGCGTCGCGACTTCGAACGCGACGACTGGGAGTTCGGACGCTTCGAGCGTTCGCCGGAGGCGCGACGATGACGCTAAACAAAAAAGACGTTGAATTTAAACGCTTTACCGATGTTTTGAGCGCGTTGGATTACGTCAAGTCGACGGCGCCGGAGCGGGCGTTCGTCGAAATCGACGCGGAACTCGAAGTCGGCGGCGTTCGCGGGCCGTTTAAAGGCCGGTTCGTCGGCGTTTACCAAGACGGAAATTACAACTTGAAGCGCTTTGGCGTCGAAGAAGACGGCGCTCGCGAGGTTCTGCGTTGCGAGTTTTCGCGGACGCGGCGGAGTTAAAGGAAGAGGAAATCGAGAATGAAAGCGTTGTATTCGCTGATTTTAGCGTCGGGGACGAAAGAGGCGTTGTTCGCGGCGCTTTGGCTTGCGCTCGACGAAGAACCGGGGACGTTCGCCGACGTCGACTTTGCGTCGCTCCGGACGACGGCGGCGCGATTCGGCGTCGCGTTGTCGGAATCGCAAATTCGGAAGCGGGTCAAGGAGCTGGAAAAGCTCGACGTGTTGGCGGTCGTTCCGCGTCGCGAACGGGGTCGCTTTGATCTGCTCGTTTACCAACCGGCGCCGAACCGCTTCAATGTCGACGCGACCGCGCCGAAATCGGAACCGGCGACGCCCCTTTTCGACGCGGCGTTTGGGAAAGGCGTCAAATCCTTCGTCGGCGACGGCGCCGCGCCCGATCCGCGCTACCGCGCGAACTCGGTTTCCGCTCCCGTTGGTCGCGACGCGCTCGCTCAACTTCGCGCGGACGCCGATTCCGCCGCCGTTGCGGAAACGGAAACGAGAACGGAAACCGCGCCGGAATCCATCGCGACGTCGCAAACGACGCCGAGCAAGGCGGAGCGGGCCGACGCGCTTCTCGCTCGAACGCGGTTCGCCGACGCGTTGCGCCGGGCGGTCTATCCGAGCGATTACAACGCTATTCACTGTCAAACAAGACTTTATCGCGGCGAACCGCTCGACGGTCTTTCCGTCGGCGAAGTCGACTTGATCGATTGGCGCGTCGGGGAATTTGTCGTCCAGTCGCGCAAAATCGTCGGCGAATACATCGACCGTTCGATCGCGGGCGAGTATCGCGGCCGTCGCGACGTTTACGAAGCGGAGATGAACGCGGCGCTTCTCGCGTTCGCCAAGACGCGGGCCGCCGCGATCGCG
>JAGBDD010000040.1 GCA_017937685.1 Thermoguttaceae bacterium
AGCGGATCGGAATCCTCCGCCGAGTCGGTCGCGTTAGCGAGCGGGTCGGAGCCCTCCGCCGAGTCGGTCGCGTTAGCGAGCGGGTCGGAGCCCTCCGCCGAGTCGGTCGCGTTAGCGAGCGGATCGGAATCCTCCGCCAAATCGGTCGCGTTAGCGAGCGGATCGGAATCCTCCGCCAAATCGGTCGCGTTCGCGAGCGGATCGGAATCCTCCGCCAAATCGGTCGCGTTCGCGAGCAGGTCGGAACCTTCCGTCAAATCGGTCGCGTTAGCGAGCGGGTCGGAACCCTCCGCCGAGTCGTCGGCAAGCGGGTCGACCAACTCCGGCTCGTCTTGATTTCCAAGCGCGTCGTTCGCCTCCAACGCCGATTTCGTCGCGTTCGCGGCCAACGCGGCGGCCGATTTCGCCTCCGCGTCTTGCGGCTTCAAACCGGTCGCGACATTTGTCGTTTCTCCTTTGCTCAAACCGGAAATTTTAGTCGTTTTATCGTCGCTCGCCGCGAGCAAACTCTTCGCGCCTTTTTCGCCGGTCTTGACGTCTTGTCGTTTCGCCGTCGCTTTTTTCTCCTTCGAATCGCCGCCGAACCAAGAACGAACCCGCGCCAACAAACCGCCCGACTTTTCGGCTTTCTCTTGCGTCGCTTTCTCGCCTTTCGAAGCGGCGTTCGACGTTTTCGCGTCGCTTTTGCCTTTCTCCGTCGCCGCGACCGCGCTCGGAAGCTCCGAAGTTTTTTCGACGTGTTTTCCGGACAAGAATAGCAAACCGACGTACCCGATCGTCAAAAGCAACGACGCGACGATCGCGACGCCGATCGTTTTTTTAACGACGCGCATCCAGTTGCGGCCTTCGAACTCGTCGCCCTCCTCGTCCGACTCGTCGCCGGACTCGTCCTCGACGGCGCTCGACTTCGCGGCGGTCGCGTCGGCGTCGGCGTCTTCCCAGTCTTCCTCGTCTTCCCCTTTTTTCTTTTTCAACAGGAGCAAAGGAGCGAACGCCAACGACGCAACGGCCTTGCCCGCGGATAAAAAGAGCTTCCAATACAAAACTGGAGACAAAAATCGCAACAACGATTTTTTATTCTCCGCGTCGACAAACTCTTGATAATCGGTAAAGTCGACTTCTTCGTTCTCTTCCTCCGCCAATCGCTTTAGTTCGGCGTATTCCTTCGCTCTCTTCTCGCGTTCCTTCGCTTTCTTTTCCGCTTCCTCCCGCGCCAGTTCTTCTTCGAAGATTTCTTCTTCCGTTTTTTCGCGCTTTTTGAAAAGGCGCAACGGCGCCGCGCAGAACGCGAAAATCGGCTTCAAACGCTCGGACAAGGGCGGCCCGGCGTCCCAATCTTCGTCTTCGTCGCAATCGTTTTGCGCGTTTTGTTCTTGAACGCTCGACGCCGATTTTTCAACCGTCGACGCGGCGGCGTTTTCTTTTGTTCGCTCGCCGTCCTTTTTCTCCTCGTTCGTCGACGATGAAAACGACGACGTTCCGCCGACGCTCGGTTTCGTTTCCGACGTCGCGACGGTCGGTTTCAACGCGGACGGAGCCGGAGTCGTCGGAGTCGCGACGGTCGGTTTCAACGCGGACGGAGCCGGAGTCGTCGGAGTCGCGACGACCGGTTTCGGCGCGGACGGGGTCGGAGTCGCCGGAGTCGCGACGACCGGTTTCGGCTTCAACCCCCAACTCGGCGACGGCGCGGAACTCGAAGAAGACGAAGCGGCGGACGTTTCTTGAAAAACGTTCGAATTGACGAAACCGTCGTTCGCTTTCGGCGCGGCGGGTTCCGTCGACGACGCGGCGACCGTCGGCGTTCGTTCGGAATCGGGTTTTCCCCAATTCTTATAAGGATCGTTGTCGGGATCGTACCGCTCTTCTACCTCGTCGTCTTCGTCGCCCTCTTCTTCCTCTAACTCCTCTTCTTCGTAATCTTCCTCTTCGTAATCCTCGTACTCGTCGCCGTAATCGGCGTAATCGTTGGAGCCGTAATCGTCGTAATCGTCGCCGCCGCCGTAAATATCGTCGTAACGAGACGAATTGCCGCGCTTGTTTTTCTTTTTTGAATTACCGCCGCCGTAATCGCCGTAATCGTCGCCGTCGTCGTAGGTCATCGGCGCGTCGAAATCGCTCTCGTCGAACGACAGCTTATTCTTCTTTTTATTTTTCTTGCCCATATTAACGCCAACTCCGGTTAGTTTTGATAATCGCTTCGTTTAATTCAAAAAATTTATCGAACGTTGATCGAAAAAAATCAGTCGAACCGCTTCCGTCCGCCGCCGTCGACTTTTCGCTTCGAGGCGGCGGGGCGTCCGACGCGCTCCGTCCTCTTTATAAGAGTACGCGGACGGGCGCATTTTATTCCTTCGATTGAAAATTTTGCCTCTAATTTCGGTCGTCGCTCGATTTTTTTTCGGCGACGCGCAACTTTGCGCTCCGGGAACGCGGGTTGCGTTCGACTTCTTCGTCGGTCGCGACGATCGGTTTTTTCGTTAAAATCGTCATTCCCTCCATCTCGCGAAAAGCGTTTTTAACGATTCGGTCTTCGAGCGAGTGAAAGCTGATAATCGCGACTCGTCCGCCGGGATTCAGATAGTCGACGCATTTGCTCAAAAAGCGTTCAAGCGAGCCGAGTTCGTCGTTAACGGCGATACGGAGCGCTTGGAAGGTTCGCGTCGCCGGGTCGATCGACTTTTTTTGAGCCCAAGGAGGCGGCGTCGGAACGCAACGGCGGCAGATTTCGGCCAAATCGCGCGCGCTCCGCACCGGATTCGTTCGCCGACGTTCGAAAATCGCCCGCGCAATCCGCCGACTTTGTCGTTCTTCCCCATATTGATAAATAACGTCGGCGATTTTCTCCGCCGACCAACGGCTCAACATTTCGAACGCCGGAACGCCTTCGGTCGGATCGAACCGCAAGTCGAGGTCGCCGTCCGAGTCGAAACTGAACCCGCGCTCGCGGTCGGCGAGTTGGTCGCTCGAAAGCCCCAAGTCGAGGAGAAATCCGTCGACGCGTTCGACGTTCGCTCGTTCGAGCGCGGCGTCAAAATCGCAATAATTCGCAAAATACGTCTTCAGAGGCAACGTCGCGCCGTCTTCGAGCGCTTCGATTCGTCGGTCGACGCGGTCGAGCGCCGCCGGGTCGCGGTCGGTCGAAATCGTCAACCCGTTCGGCGCGACGCGGCGAGCGATCGCGATCGAGTGCCCCCCGCCGCCGAGCGTTCCGTCGACGATAATCTTGCCCGGCGCCAAATTCAACGCGTCGAGACATTCGTCGAACAGCACCGGAATGTGAACGGTCGTTTGCGTTTCGTCGTTCATTTTTGCCCCAATAATCGTTTTTTATTTTTCGGTCGGATTCGGCGTTTCGCCGTCGGCGCGACGCTTAACGCGTTTTCGATATTATTATAGTCGTTTAGCTCCAAAAGCCAACGGCGACCGAAACGTCGACGACGGAACGCGCCGTTGTCTTGAGTATCGACGTTTCGCTTTCGTCCCTATGCGAAAAGCGGTCGACCGCCTAAATAACGCGGTTTTTCCGTTTTTACCGACTTAACATTTTACCTAAAACGCCCAACCTCGCGTTAAAACGTTCGTCCGGCGGGCCGCGCGTTTGGCCAATTCGCCTAATTAGAGCGGGGCGCCGGAAAAAATTTTTCAAAAAAGAGAAAAAAAAGTTAAAAAATTTCTTTTTTCTTCCGCTCATTAGGCGTCGACGCGAAAAAGCGTTTGCAAAAAAGCGACGATTTCCGTTTGAAAAATCGAACAAAACGCGCCGACCGAAAGAGCGAGAACCGCCAACGTCAAAAGCGACGCGACGTTAAAACCAACCGCGAACAAGTTTAATTGAGGAAGGAGCCGACCTAAAAAACCGACCGCCAAATAAATCGCCGACGTCGCCAAGACAACCGGCGCCGCCAACTTAATCGCCAAACCAAAACTTACCGTTAAAATTTGCGCAAAATCTCTAATCAATCCCGACGCGGAGGCGGCGGCGCCCGGTTCGACGCGCGCAAACCCCGTTAAAAGACCTTCGATAAAGAGTTCGAAACCGCCCGCGGTCGCGAAAACGACGAGCGCCAACCAAAAAAGAAAACGCGAAATCGGCGCGCTCTCCTCGCCGGTCGTCGGATCGAACGCTCCGGCGACCGAAATCCCGCCGACTCGCGCGATCGTTTCCCCGGCGAGCGAAACGCCGCTAAAAAGACAACGAAGCGCCAACCCCAACGCGGCCCCGAAAAGCGTTTCGACGCCGAGCGCGACCGCAAACCGCGCCGCGCCGCCGACCGCCCAACCGTTCGGCTCGGCGACCGCCGTTTCCAACGCCGACTCGGCGACCGTCGGAAAGACCGCCGCCGCCAACGTCAGCGCGACCGCCGCACGAATCGAACGCGAAACCTCGACGCCGCCGAGCGTCGGAGCGAAAAACGTCGTTCCGAAGCAGCGCGCGAAAATCAACGCGAAAATTCCCCAAGACGTCGGCGACGTCCAAAGCGTCGGCGCGATCATTCGTTCCTTCGGCCTCCTCGCCGCGTTCGTTTCGAGCGTTCGCTCTTCGGTTTACTTCGCGACGGGACGTTCGAGTCGCGCCGACGTTTCCAGCAGTTGGGCGCCGCGCAAAAACTTCACGTTCGCGTCCCGCGAAACGTCGGCGACCGCGATCAATCGCGCGAAATGCACGTCGTCCTCGATCGCTTCGCCGTCAAACTCGACGACGACGTCGCCGCGACGCAATCCGGCGCGCTCGGCGGGCGAGTTCGCGTTGACGCCGACGATTTTCGAACCGCTCTTACGCGGCCAATCGACGACGTTTTGGAAATCGTCGCGCGACGCGGTTTCGAGCTTGACGCCCATCTGCGAACGGCTCCAACCGCCGGCGTCGATCGTCGATTTCAAAACGCTCAACGCCAAGTTGATCGGAATCGCGAACGCGAGCCCCTCGCTCTTGCCGGTCGTCGTCGCGATCGCGGCGACGACGCCGACGACTTCGCCGCGAGCGTTGTACAGCGGCCCGCCGCTGTTGCCCGGGTTGATCGTCGCGTCCAACTGAATAAACTCCAACAAGGAGCGGTCGCCATCGGACGTAAAGTCGTTTTTGCGTCGTTGCAACGAACTCACGTGCCCGTAGGTGGCCGTGTCGCGCAAGCCGAAGGGATTTCCGATCGTTCCGACGAAGTTCGAAACGCGCAACTCGTCGCTGTTTCCGAAGCGGCAGAGCGCGACGGAATCGTCCGTCGGCAAGGTCGTCGGGTCGAGTTCCAGCGCCGCCAAGTCGAAATCGGCGCACGTCAAAATGTTCGTCGGATGAATCGCCGTTTGATCCGGCAAAAATATCTTGACGTTTCTATTCGTCGTCGCGTCCTTCACAACGTGCATATTCGTCGCGAGATACAGTTTGTCTTTATATTGGAACAAAAATCCGCAACCGGTTTCGACCAAATTTTTCGTCGACTTCGTTTTCGCTCGCTTCGACGTTTCGATCGCCAAGACCGATTTTCGAACGCGCTCGCCGATTCGCGACGATTCGGCGTCGATTTGTTCGAGAATCGACGTCGTTTCTTTGACGACGCGCTCTTCGTAACCGACGGACGCGATCGGAGCGCCGCGCTCGTCGCTCGGGAACGGAATCAACGGATTGCTCGGCGTAAACTCGCGCGCCAACTCGCTAGGCGTCGGACGTCCGCGCCGTTCGTCGTAACTCGACGACACGACGGAGTCGCGCGCCGCCGCCAAATTTTGCGCCGGCAGCGCGAATTGCGAAATTTGACCGCTTTGCGCCGTCGCCAAATTTTGCGCCGGCAACGCGAATTGCGAAATTTGACCGTTTTGCGCCGTCGCCAAATTTTGCGCCGATTGCGCGAATTGCGAAACTTGACCGCTTTGCGCCGTCGCCAAATTTTGCGCCGGCAGCGCGAATTGCGAAATTTGACCGCTTTGCGACGTCGCCAAATTTTGCGCCGGTTGCGCGAATTGCGAAATTTGACCGTTTTGCGCCGTCGCCAAACTTTGCGTCGATCGCGCGAATTGCGAAACTTGACCGCTTTGCGCCGCGGCTTGGCCCCAACGTTCCGAACGACGCGCCCCCCAAGCGACGTTTTCCGCCGACGCGCGACCGGCGCTCGAATACGTCGAATCCGACGGAGCGGCGACGGCCGGGATTTCGACGCTCGATTCGGCGCGGATTTGGCGAATACTCTTCAATTCGCCGTCCGCCGTTTGCACGCGACGAAATTCCGGCGACTCGACGACGGTTCCGGAAACGGCGCGACACTCGAGAAATTTTTGCGTTTCTCCCGCGTCGTCCGTCGCCAAAACCAAGTTCGACGCCGCTTCGCTTTCGCCGTTTTCCGCGTCTTCGTTCTCTTCGTCGAGCGCTTCGTTTTCGTCGATCGGCGTTTCTTGCGCGGCTTCGGCGTTCGTTTCCGTCCATTCGCTTTCAAAGTCTCGGAATTCGAGCGCGTCCGTCCAGCGCGCGCCTTCGGAACCGGCGACCTCGCGAATTTCCACGCTCGGAACGTCGTCCCAACGGTTCGCGTCGTCGTTCTTTTTTTCCGCGAGCGTCGGATCGGCGACGCGTTCGGCGTCTCGCGCGCCGTTTTGCGTCGTCAACGACGCCGCGCTCGCAAACCCCGCCGCGACGAGCGTCCAAAACGCGACGCAACGGATCGCGCGGCGACGCGCTTCCGCTCGGCGCCCGCGTTCGCCGTTCGTTTTTCGTTCGACGCGACGGCAAACGCCGCTCTTGTTTCGACCGACGTATTCCGTTTCCTCGCGCTCGTCGCAACCGGCGGTCGCGTAAACGACGCTGTTTCCGCCGCGAGCGTCGCGATAAAAATCGCGAACGGCGTCGCGCTCTTCTCGTTCGAGACGTTTGCGCGCTTGTTCCGCCGCCTCTTTGCGCCGCGCCGCGACGCGACGTTTCAGCGTTCGCGCCGCCCAACTCAAGCCCAAGCAGAACGTCGCCGCAACGACGCACAACGCCAACGCGCCGATTTCCTGATCGCTCGGCGTCGACGCGCCCAACGGGTTTGTCGACGCTCCCCAAAACGCCGCCGACGACAAATAAGCGTTGCCCATTTTCACACTCCTCTTCATCCTTGAAGTTAGTTAAAGACGCTTGTTCGGCCTTCTTGGCCCTCGCGCCGCGCGCCGTTTCCTTTCGCTCCGCCGTTCCCGAAACGAAAAAGCCGCGTCGCGTATTACACCAAAAAATTTGAATTATGTCAAGTCGTTTTGTTCCCCTCCGACCGCGAAGCGTCGACGCGCCCCGCTTTCTTAAGCAAAATATACGTTATCGCGCCTCGTCTTCCGGCTTGTTTTAGCGATTTTGCAAATTTTTCAGAAAAAAAATAACGAGCGCTCGCTGGAACCGGAAGGCGCCGCGTTCCGATTTCTCTCTATTAAAAATATACGTTATTTAAACGCCGTTCGCAAACAAATTCGCGAAAAAAGTCAAAAAAAGATAAAAAAAGCGCAAAAAAGAATCGTTCGTTTTTTTCGACAAATTAAATTCAACCGTCAAATCTCGATCGGACGTCCCGCCCCGCTTCGCCGATGAAGCCGCCGTCGACGCCCGCCGCCCTCGCCGAATCGTTAGCTTCTCTCGCCTCGCCGCCGCGCCGCGACGGAGTCGGGCGTCGGGTTGCGCCGCGCCCACCCGACGAACGAAACGAGAAACGTCGTCAGCCCGAGCGCGCAAACGCCGGTCGCGATTTGACTCGCAAGGGTCAACCCGGCGAGCTTCAGCGACACGTTGATCAAGACGATTCCGCAAATGATCGCGAAACTGCGCCGCGCCAGGTTCGAGCGTCCGGCCTCCAACACGACCCGATGACTCCGCGCCCCCAACGGGAAACCGATCGCGCCGCCGACCGCGATCAGCGCCGCTAAGACGAAAACGGTCTCGTCGAAGCCGTCGCCGGAAAAAAGATACGTCGCGCCGCCGGTCAGCGTCGTCGTCAAGAGAAGAAACCGAACGCTCCGCGCCGTCTCTTCTTCGGTCGCTTTGAAGCCGTTCGCGAGCGCCGGTCGGAAGACCATCGCGCCGCCGACGCCGAGAACCGAGCTGAAGACGCCCGCGCCGAGTCCGCAAACGAACGCCCAAAACCGCGTCGACGCGTTGAAAACGGTCGGCGACTCGTCTCCGAAAGAACGCGCCGCGCCGAAAAGCGTCTTCCAACCGATAAAGAGCATAAAACCGGCAAACCCGACCGAAATCGCCGTCGAACCGCAAATCCGGTGAAAAAACTCGTTGATCGGCAACCCGCAAAACGACGTAACAAGCGCGCCCAACGCCATCGGAAGCGTTAAATTACGCCCAAACGCCCCGGCTCCCCAACCGATGCGCGGCGCCTCCTTGCAAACCGTTCCGATCATCGACGGCGCCATCTGCAAAAGCCCGACGCCGGCCGCCTCCATCGGAGTAAAGCCGAAAATCAACATCGTCGGCACCACCAGCCAACCGCACCCGACGCCCCAAAAGCCGCCGGAATACATCCCGATAAACCCGATAACCGGCGCGACCGCGCAGAGCGTCGCCCAATACGTCCAATCCATTTCCCGCCTTTTGCCTCTTTTAACGTTTTCTTCAATCCGGAATCCCCCTTCATTATACCCGACTTCGCCAAAAAACAAGCGGCGCGCCCCGACGTTCGGGAACGCGCCGCTCTTAATCGTTTATTTCGACGTTTCGCTCGCGAGCGACATTATTCGTCGTCGCGCCGACGTCGAATCATCGCCTCTTTGAGTTCGCCGTCCTGCGCCTTATGCGCGTCGACTTGCAAACGCCCGAGCGCGACGCTCGTCTCGTCGGAAATTTTCTTTTGCGATTTCGGCAGTTGCGCGCGAAACCAAGTTTTCAACAACGGCTTATCCGCCGACTTTTCGTCGCCGACGCCGGCGTTCGCTTGCGTTTCCTCGTCGAATTTCTTCAAGATTTCGACCGCTTCGGCGCAGTCTTCCGGATACCGCGCTTTAATCTCGTCGATAATATCGCCGATTTCGCACCCGGCGCCGCACGCCAAGCCTTCCGCGACGTCGTCGACGCGGTTGTGCCCGTCGAACTCGTCTTTGATTTCGCCGAGCAACTCTTCGACCAGGTCTTCGAGCGTCAAAATCCCGACGTTTTCGCCGGTCTTTTCGTCGCGCACCAAGGCGATGTGTTGGCTTTTGTCGACGAAACTGGACAATACTTTGGACGCGACTTCGTCCGGCGAAACGATAAGAAGCTCGCGGGCGATATCCTTGACCTTAACGATTTCAAAGTCGGTCGCGTTGTTTTCTCGTTTCTCGACGACGCCGCGCGCCAGTTCCTTCACGTTGACGTATCTTTTGATCTCGCCGTCTTTTTCGACCACCGGAAAGCGCGTGTGTCCGTCTTCGATCGCTTTCAACGTCGCTTCTTCGAGCGTCGCTTCGGCCTCGATGAATCTCGCCTTTTCGATCGGGCGCATAATCTGACGCACAAACGTTACGTTCAAATCGAGCGCTTCGCGAATCACTTCGGCTTGTTCTTCGTCGAGCTGCTCCGCTTCTTGGGCGGCGTTCGTCAAATACTTCAACTCTTGCACCGAGCTAAGCGCGTCCCCGGCCGAGTCGCGCGGCTCGAACGGTTTGTTGCAAAGACGAATGAACTTGATGACCGGCGCCCCGAACTTCGTCGCGAACCAAAGGGGACGCGCGACCCAAAACGCGAACCGTTTGTTGTACCGCACGCCGAGCGTTTTCGGCAAAATCTCGGTGTACTGCAACATCAAGAACGTAAAGATTACCGAGAAAATCCAAAGTTTCGAATCGCCGAACTCTTGGGCGAACGCGGCCCCGGCGAGCGACGCTCCGATCGTATGCGCGGCGGTGTTGACGGCCAAAATCGACGTGATCGGCGCGTCGACGTTCTTTTTGAAATTTTCCCAAATTTCGCCGATTCGCGCGTTCTTTTCCTTAATTTCGGCGATTTGCCCCCTCGAAAGGCTCAACAAAACAGACTCGGCCAACGAACACAGGGCCGAAACGCACAACGCGGTTAGAAAACTGGCTAAAAATACGCCCATTTCGAACGGAAAAAACGCTCCTTTAACGTAAACGGAGGAAAACGCGTCGCGCCGACTTGCGTCGCTCGCCCGAATTTCGTTCCCGAGACCGTCCGTCTATCGACCGTCCGTCTAGCGAAGTCCGACCGCGAACGTCGGCGCGCTCGCCGGGAGCCGACGCGACCAACGACGTCGCGTAAAACGCCGCTCCCGTTATCTTGCTTAATACTATATAAGCAAAAGTCGGCGCGGCGTCTAGGGGCGGAATAATTTTTCTTGAAATTTTCCTCAAAATTTTGCTAAAGCGCCGTTTTTTTTTCTCGACGTTCGGCCCCGTTCGCCGGGCGCCGACGTTTCGAAAAAATACGTTTCTCGGCTCGCGCCTCCTTGCCGAGATTCGAAAGCGCGTTACACTTAAGCAATAACGACGAGAAACGCGGCGTCGGATTTTTGCGCGTTAACAAAATTTCAACGTCGCCGACTTTTTATCGGAGGTTTTTTCATTGTCGAAGTCAAGCGAAGAGAACGCGGCCCTAACGACGGCGGAAGAGCCGTTGGAAGTTTTGGTCGTCGACGACGAACCGGCGCACGCGGAGGTCGTCGCGGCGGCGTTGGAAAAAATTAACGCCGTTTGCGTCGTCGTTCATTCGCAACGCGAAGCGCTCGACGCGATCAAACGCCGCGCGTTCGACGTCGTCGTTACCGACCTGATGCTCGAAACGAACGACGCCGGTCTCGAAGTGTTGCGCGCGGCCAAGCAAGAACGCCCGGAAACGGAAGTCGTTTTAATGACGGCGTTTAACGGCGTCGAAACGGCGGTCGAGGCGATGCTCGAGGGCGCGTTCAACTATCTGCAAAAACCGCTCGACTTAAAGCGTCTCCGCTCGATCGTTCAAAAAGCGGGGGACGCGACGCGCCTGCGCCGAGTCAACCGCCAACTAAAAGAGCGTCTCGACGAAAAATTCGGGTTCGACGGCGTCGTCGGCGGCTCTCCGGCGATGCTGAAGACGCTCGAACGCCTCAAACGGATCGCGCCGACCGACGCGACGGTTCTTATCCTCGGCGAAACCGGAACCGGCAAAGAATTGTTCGCGCAGGCGCTGCACCAAAACAGTCCGCGCAAAAACAAGCCGTTCGTCGCGCTCAACTGCGCCGCGTTGAGCGAACACCTCCTTGAAAGCGAACTCTTCGGACACGTCAAGGGCGCCTTCACCGACGCGACGAGCGACCGCGTCGGCAAATTCGAGTACGCGAACGGCGGAACGATTTTCCTCGACGAAGTCGGCGATATGTCGCCGTCGACGCAAGTCAAGTTGTTGCGCGTCTTAGAAAACCGCGAGATTACCCCGGTCGGCTCGAACAAAACAATCAAAGTCAACGTTCGCCTTGTTTCCGCGACGAACCGCAAACTGGAAGAAGCGGTTGAAAAGGGTTTTTTCCGCGCCGACTTGTATCACCGTTTGAAAGTCGTAACGCTGAAACTTCCGAGTTTAAAGGAGCGCGCGGGCGACGTTCCAATTTTGCTCGACCATTTTATGAAGATTTTCGCGAAAAAATACGGCAAGTCGATCAAGGGCGTAACGCAGGCGGCGCGGCGCAAGTTGTTTCTGTACGATTGGCCGGGCAACGTGCGAGAATTGCGCAACGTCGCGGAAAGCGTCGTCGTCGTCGACTTCGACGGCTTGATCGACGTCGACGATTTACCGGACGAAATTCTCGACGCGACGCCGAATTCGACCGCTCCGCTCGCGCTTCCGACGCCGGAACGAACGCTCGAGCCGCCGACGTTGGACGTTTCGTTCGCGGACGCGCCGACCGTCGGCGTTTCGGAGACGCTCGACGCTTCGGTTGTTTCCGCGACCGTCGCCGGGAGCGCGTCCGTTCTCCCTTCCTCTTCGCCCGGGAGTTCCGTCGCCGTCCCCAACCCCGCGCCGCTCGACTCGGCGCGTTCGTTGAAATCGTTGGTCGGCGTTTCATTGGACGAACTGGAGCGCGTTTTCATCTTGGAAACGCTCCGCTCGACCGGCGGGAACCGCGAGGAGACGGCGAAAATCCTCGGCCTCGGCGAGCGAACGCTCTACCGTCGCTTGAAAGAGTTCGCGCAAACCGACGCCGCGAAATAATCGCCGCGCTCCGCGTTTATCGTCAAGCGTCGAGCGGCGTTAGCGACGAACGCAGGAACGCGGCGAGTTCCGTTTTGTCGATTCGGTTCTCGACGACGCCCAAAACGGTTCGCGTCAACTCCGGGCCCGGCGCGACGTCGAAACCGTTCCAACGCAAAAAAACAAGCGCGGCGGCGGTCGCGGTTCGTTTGTTGCCGTCGATAAACGGGCGATCTTTCGCGAGCGAGAAAAGATACGCCGACGCGAACTCGCAAAGATCGCGATAAAGGTATTCGCCGCCGAACGTCGCGAGCGGCGTAAAAACCGAAACGCGTTTTAATTAAACGAAGTTGAGCGAGTTAAGGAGCGACCAACGGAAGCGGTGAAACCCGCCGCGCGCGGTAGCGCGAACCCGGAACCGCGCGGTCGCGGTCGTCGTCGACGGTTAAAAATTCGAATTGGGGCCCGGCGGTCATTGGCCCAACTCCCGAAGCGTTTCGGCGTGTCGGCGGTTGACCGCTTCG
>JAGBDD010000041.1 GCA_017937685.1 Thermoguttaceae bacterium
GAAATCGAACGTTTCTTTCGACGTATTCAGGACTTCCGTCGAATCGCGACGCGTTGCGATAAACTCGACGTTATGTTTTCGGCGTTTTTAAACTTTGTCGCAATCGTTATTTTACTTAATCGTTAATGGCAACACGCCCTAGGCGTATTGTCGTAGACTTTCTTGTCGGCGATTTTTTTAGGGAACGT
Organism: Thermoguttaceae bacterium; assembly: GCA_017937685.1. Lineage (GTDB taxonomy): Bacteria > Planctomycetota > Planctomycetia > Pirellulales > Thermoguttaceae > RUG369. The sequence goes on from JAGBDD010000041.1 coordinate 189, forward strand.
CGTTGTTTTCCCCGAGTTTGGTAAACGCGGCGCGTTGGGCCGCCGCGTAGCGGCTTGCGCTTTTCTCTAATAGAGGGCGAACGCCGGAAGTTTTGAGCTGAAAAAATAAAATTTCTCCATTTTTTTTCCGACGCCTTCGCGGTTAACGGCGATCAATATAACCGTTTTCTCAGAAAAATTTTTCGAGCGATTATATTTTATCGCCGCCGTTACTACGTTATCTAATTTCGCCTTTTTTTTTCACGCGCCGCGCGAAGAATATAACGCCGCTTGATTATCGCAACCTATTTTTTGTGAAGCCCACGTTTCGCCATTCGCTTAAAAAAGATGATATTCTTTCGCCTTTCCTTGCCGGTTGTGAGGGAAATAACCTTTTTGCCGACAGCGCGTAAAAATCGCTCTTGCGGGAAACGGGGAAATTGGGTAAAATCGCTCGCCTCGGAGTGTTTTCGAGCGTTTATCGACTTCCCCATTTTCCCCATTGCGAGCGGTTCGCCGCCCGGTTTTTATCTCGTTTCGTCGCGCTAAGATGTTAAAATCGATCGAGTTATACGGCTTCAAGAGTTTCGCGGATCGGACGCGAATCGAGTTGGACGAGGGTATCTGCGCCCTCGTCGGCCCGAACGGCTCCGGGAAGTCGAACGTCGTCGACGCGATCAAATGGGCGCTCGGCGAACAGAGCGCGAAACGCCTCCGCGGCGACGAAATGTCCGACGTCGTTTTCAACGGCTCCGCGTCGCGTCAGCCCCTCTCGGCGGCGGAAGTAACCCTTTCGTTCGACAACCGCAAACGCTTCCTCGCGATCGACGCGGACGAAATCCACCTCACGCGGCGCGTCTACCGAAGCGGCGAGTCGGAGTATTTAATCAACGGGAACGCAAGCCGTTTGAAAGACTTCCGCGAGATCGTCGCCGGCGTCGGGCTCGGGTCGCAAGGGTACGCCGTCATCGAACAGGGCCGCGTCGAAGCGCTGTTGCAAAGTTCGAGCGCGCAACGTCGGGCCGTCTTGGAGGAAGCCGCGGGCGTTTCCCGATTCAACGCGAAAAAGCAGGAGGTCGCCCGTCGACTCGAACGCGTCGAGCAAAATTTGCTCCGCCTCTCCGATTTAGTCGGCGAAGTCGAAAGCCAGCTCCGCAAGACGAAAGCGCAAGCCGGAAAAGCGGAAAATTACCGACGTTACGCCGCGCGTCTGCAAAAACTTCGCGTCGAAGTCGCCCTCTTCGATTGGCGCCTCAAAACGACCGAACGCGAACAAACGACCGTCGAAACGACCGATTTCGCCGAGTTTCAAGCGACCGCCGAACAACGAATCGCCGCCGCCGAGACCGCGCAACGAGACGCCGCCTCCAAACTAACCGCCGTCGAAGCGGAACTGCGCCGCGTCGAAGCGGAGCTTTCCGGCGTTCGCGAACGGATCGCCGCCGAAACGTCGACCGTCGATTTTCAGTCGGCGCAGGTCGACGATTGGACGGCGGAAGTCCGACGCGGTCGCGCTCAAGCGGTCGAACTCGGCGTTCAAGGCGTCGACGCCGACGCGTCGTCGCGCCAAACGGAAGCGGAACTGACCGACGCCCGCGCCGCCGTCGAGCAAATCGCGAAAGAGTTCGCCGCCGAAACCGCCGCGCTCGAAAAGTTGGCGACGCAAGCCGAGTCGCTAACCGCCGAACGCGAAACGTTTCGAGCGAAACGCCAAGAGAAAAACGCCGACGCGAGCCGCTTCGCCGGGGAGTTGGCCGCGCTCGAAACCCGCCGACGAACGCTCGAACAGTCGAAAACGCAAAAAATTCGGCAAAAAGAGGAAGTCGAGCGGCAAATCGCGGAACTTTCGGCGCAGTTCGGCGTTCTCAAGGGGAACGTCGACGAACTCGACCGCAAGCGCGAAACGTCGTTCCAACGGCTCGGCGAGTTGAAAAAGCGACGCGAAGAACTCCGGCGCGACCTCGGCGCTCGGCAAGTCGAGTTTTCCGAACTCGAACGGAAGCGAACCGCGTTCGTCGAACGTTCGACGCTCCTGCAAGATTTACTCCGCAAGTACGAAGGGCTAAGTCCCGGCGTCAAGGAGGTTTTGCGCTCGATCGACAATCCGGAATCGCCGTTCCGCAACGCGTTCGGTCTCGTCGCCGACCTGATTCGCGTCAACGTCGAGGCGGCGCCGCTCGTCGAATTGGCGCTCGGCCCGACGGCGCAATACGTCGTCGTCCCGCCCGATCCGGAGCTTTTCCGCTTCATCGAACGGAACGGTTCGCGCTTCGCCGGACGCGTCGGTTTCATTTGGCTCGACCCGAACCCGAGCAAAGCGATTCCGTTGAACCCGCAATTCGACGGCAAACCGGGCGTCCTCGGTCGCGCCGACCAATTCGTCGAGACGGAGCCCCGTTTCGCCGCGCTCGTCCAACGGCTCCTTTACCGCTCTTGGATCGTCGAGTCGATTTCGGTCGCGAAGCAGCTTTACCGCGAAGGGGGCGAGCCGACGAACTTCCTCGCCGCCGACGGTTCCCTTTTAACCGCCGACGGAACGCTCGTCGTCGGCTCCGCGCAAGGGAGCGCCGGACTGATTTCGCGACGCAGCGAATTGGCCGCGCTCTCGACCGATATGCAAAAGCTCGACGCGGAGTTCGAACGCCTTCAAGCGACCGTCGCGGAACTGAAAACCGCGCTCGCGACCGCCGACGCCGAGTTCGAAGCGGAAGCGGTCGTTCAGCGCGAAACGACGCAAGCGCTCGACGCGATTCGACTTCGCCAAACGGCGACCGCCGAACGGGACGCCCAAATCCGCGGTCGTTTCGCCCAACTCGAAAAGGAAACGTCGGAACTCGCGCAAGAACTCGACAAAACGCTCGCCGAACTCGACGTCAAGCAAGAGGCGAAAACCGCGTTCGACGCCGGGGTCGCCGAACTCGACGCCCGTCTCGCCGCGATTCAAGAGTCGAGCGACGCGGTCGCCGCCGAACGTCAAGAAAAGTTGAAACGGACGACGAACCTAAAAATCGAACTCGCCAAGACGGAGGAACGCGTCGGCTTTTTGAACGACCTCCTCAAACGCCTCGACGACGCTCGGCTCGAACGCGGGCGCCGAACCGCCGAAAACGAACGCCGCGTCGAATCGCTCCGCGAACGGATTCGAGTCGCCGAGTTGACGATTTTGAACGGAACCGCGACCCTCGCCGGGCTTTACTCGGCGAAAGAAACGCTTTCGACCGCGCAAAAAACGGCGAACTCCGAACGGCGACGGCTCGCGACCCTCCGCGACGAAGCGGCGCTCGTCGTCAAAACGAACCGCGACGCGCTTGAAAAACGACGCGAAGAGATTCGCTCGAAAGAAATCGCCGCCGAACGGCTCGCGCAAGAAATTAAAACGCTCGAAGAACGAATCCGCGAAGATTACGGGCTCGACCTCGCCGACGCGAAATTCCGCGTCGAAGAGGAAAACGAACGACGAAGTTCGAAAAACGACGGTAAAAATTCCGCGAACGCCGCCGACGCCTCCGACGACGCGCAAAATAACGTCGACGACGACCGAGAAATCGTCGTTCCCCGCGACGCGTCGGGCGCCCGCCGCCGTCAAAAGGAAATCGAAGAGTTGCGCAAAAAACTTCGCGACCTCGGCCCGGTCAATTTGGAAGCGATCGAAACGCTCGAAACGCTCAAAACCCGGTACGCGACGCTGTTCAACCAATACAACGACCTCGTCGCGGCGCGCAAGTCGATCCAAAAGATTATCGAGCGCGTCAACGGCGACTGCCGCCGCCTCTTCGAAGAAACGTTTGAAGCGGTTAAAATTTATTTTTGCAATATTTTCCAAAAACTTTTTGGGGGCGGGCGCGCCGACCTAACGCTCGAAGACCCGTCGAATCCGCTCGAAAGCGGCGTCGATATTGTCGCGCGACCGCCGGGCAAAGAGTTGAAGAGTTTGACGCTGATGAGCGGCGGTGAAAAGTCGCTGACCTGCGTCGCGCTCCTGTTGGCGATTTTCCAATATCGAACGAGCCCGATTTGCGTTCTCGACGAAGTCGACGCCGCGCTCGACGAAGGAAACGTCAACCGATTCGCAAACGCCTTGCGCGACTTTATTCCGGCGACGCAGTTTTTACTCGTTACGCACTCGAAAAAAACGATGTCGTCGGCCAAGTCGATTTACGGCGTTACGATGGAGGACTCCGGCGTCTCGAAAATCCTTTCGGTGCGTTTCGACGACGTCGGCGAAGACGGCGAAATTTTGATTAAGGAAAAAACGCCGGTCGCGCAGACGCCGAAAATTGCGCGCGGAACCGCCGCCGGGTAACTTTTTTTCGGAATCGACGCGATTTTCGCAAAAAGCGCCGCCGCGCGACGCGGTCGCGTCCCCTAAGAAAAAATGTTAAAATAACGAAAAATTAAGGAAGAAAACGCCCCGACGCCGCGTTTTTCAGCGTCGCGAGAAGCCGCCGACCGTCAATTTTTAATTTATTTGACAAAAAAGATGTTTTTTAGTATTTCTTTTTTGGAGACGAAGGAGTATAATTCGCGTTGTCGACCAAACGACGCCCAACCGCGCGGTTTCCGCTCGAAAGCGTCCGTTTTGTCGCCCCTATCCTAACCGACTCCTCTTCGTCGCGGTCGCCGCGGCGGTTTTCGAACCGCAAGCGCCCGGCGCGACGACCGCTCGAGGCGTCGACCCTATTTTCCTGTTTTTGACTTTAAGGAGTCGAATCGTGAAATTTGATTTGAATAGCGCTTGGGAAAACGAAAGCTCGTTTGATTTTTCGAATAACGGAGCCCTTGGCGCCGTTTTGTCGCCGAATCCCGTCGGATTGGCCGCGTCGCGCGACGACGATGACGATTACGACGAAGAAGACGACGATTGGGACGAAGAGGACGACGAAGACGACGACTGGGACGAAGACGACGACGAAGATTGGGACGACGAAGACGACGAATGGCTCGACGAAGACGACGACGATGACGGCTGGGTCGACGACGACGATGACGAAGACGACGACTATTGGCAAGAAGTCGACGAGGACGACGAAGACGACGACTACGACGGTCAAGATTACGACGACGAAGACGACGATTATTAATCGTTCTTTGCGGCGTTTCGTCGCTTAAACGTCGAAACCTAAAACGCCGACGCGGCGCAACCGTCGGCGGACGGGCGTTTTACGCCTCCTGTTCGCGCTCGGAACGTTTCGTCGCTTCCGACGCGCGGTTTTGGCGTTTCTTGCGTTTTATTTTATCCCCCGCTTTCCCTCTCCTTTTTTCCCCCTTTCCGCTCGACGGGCGTTTTCGAACGTTTGCCTCCAACGATCGACGTCGACGACGCGCGCCGTCGTCGCGTTTTGCCGCTTTAGTCGGCGGCGTTTAGGAACCCCGTTCGATGATTTCGCTCGCAGGAAAAACGGTTTGCGTCGTCGACGCTTACGGTCTTATTTATCAAGTCTTTCACGCGCCCGGAATGGAGATGACGAACGCGCAAGGCGAGCCGACCGGCGCCGCGTTCGGTTTTGTTCGCGACGTCCTCGGCCTAATGCGCAAACTTTCTCCGGATTACCTCCTTTGCGCTTACGATATGCGCGCCAAGACGTTTCGGAGCGAGCTTTACCCGGAATACAAGGCGAATCGGAGCGCGACGCCGGACGATTTGCTCCTGCAGTTCGACTTCACTCGGGAGTTTTTGAAGGCGGTCGGCGTTCCGGCGCTCGGCGTCGTCGGGTTCGAAGCGGACGACGTCTTGGCGACGGTCGCGCGAACGGTTTCCGAACTCGGCGGCGAGACGATTTTGGCGACGAGCGACAAGGACGCCCGCCAACTTCTTGACGACAGAACGTCGATTTATCTCCTCCGCAAGGAGAAATTTTACCGCGCGCCGGAACTCCTCGCCGATTGGGGAATTCGCCCCGATCAAGTCGTCGACTTCCAAGCGTTGGTCGGCGACTCGTCGGACAACGTTCCGGGCGTTCCGCTGATCGGCCCGAAGGTCGCCGGCGACTTGTTGCAGAAGTTCGAGACGCTCGAAGGCGTTTTCGACGCGGCGGTCGGAATGAAGGGCAAGCGATACGAGAACATCCGCAACGGGCGCGATCTCGCGCTGTTAAGTCGCGAATTGGTCAAACTTCGAACCGACGTTCCGCTCGAAATCGATTGGGACGCGGCGCGACTCGGCGGCGTCGACCCGGAGCGTTTGCGCCGACTCTTCCAATATTGGGGTTTCCGTTCATTAATCGGAAAAGTCGACGAGTTGGCCGAAACCTTCGGCGTCGCGACCGCCCCGCAATCCGATTGGTTCGACGGAATCGAAGCGCGCCGTCAAGGCTTTTTGAGCGGTTCCGCGAGCGCCGCGCCTTCCGACGCAAGCGCCGAAAAAACGCTCTTTAACGCCGTCTCGGAAAGTTCCGCGCCCGCCGTTTCCGCCGAAACCGCCGACGGCGTTCGCGACGGTTCGTTCGATTTCGACGCGGCGACGCCCCTCCTCGACCGTCTCGCCGTCTCGCAATACGGCTGCGCCCCGAAACCGCGCCCGGTCGCCGCGACGCCGGAAAACGCCGATTCGCCCGCCGATTTCGAACTTATTGGAACGGAACGTTTTGCGTCGAGCGCCGACTTCCCGTTCCCGGCGTTAAACTCGACGCAAAACGCCCCGACCGCCGCGACGCTCGTCGACGACGCCGAGAAATTGGACGCGCTCAAAACCCGACTCGACTCGGCAAGCGTCTTGAGCTTGGCGACGCTCGTCCTCGAAGAGGCGGAATTCGGTCGCGTTCGTCCCCGTTTCGCGACCCTTTGCGGGCTCGCGCTCGCGGTTAGCCCGACGGAAGCGTTCTATCTCCCGTTCCGGGGCCCCCTTGGAACGCCGACGCTCGACGCCGCCGCGACGCTCGAAACGCTCCGCGACGCGCTCGAATCGCCGACGCTTCCGAAAATCGGCGCCGAAATCAAGTTTGACGCGCTTGTTCTCCGCGACCTCGGCGTCCGACTCCGCGGCGTCGTTTTCGACGTTCTTCTCGCCGATTACCTCGTCCGGAGCGGCGAAACGCGCCGAACGCTCGCCGAAATCGCCGAAACTTACCTCGACCGTTCGACGTTCGATCTCAACGCGGCGACCGGAACCGGCAAAAAGCGGATTCCGCTCGACCTGCTCCCGCCGTCGACCTTAGCCGAACGCGCCGCCGACGCCGTTTTAATTCCGCTCGCCGCCGCCCCGATTTTGCGCGAAAAAATCGCCGCCGAACCCGCGCTCGAACGACTCGCGCTCGACCTCGAAACGCCGCTCGTCGAAACGCTCGCCGAAATGGAGCTTTCCGGAATCGCGATCGAACCGGAGCGTTTCCGCGCCGCGAACGCCGACTTTTTGCGCCGTCAAGAGACGCTCGAAACGGAAATCCGCGCCGCGATCGCCGCCGTCGACGAAACGCCCGGATTCGCCGAAACGATCAATCTCAACTCGCCGAAACAGTTGCAACGCGTCCTTTTCGACGATCTCAAACTCCCGATCATCAAGAAAACGAAGACCGGCCCGAGCGTCGACGCGGAAGTCTTGGAGGAGTTGGCCCTCTTTCACCCGATTCCGGAAAAAATCGTCGAGTTGCGCCGCTTGACAAAACTTCGCGGAACCTACCTCGAACCCCTTCCGACGCAAGCGCTTCCGTCGACCGGGCGCGTTTGCGCGACCTTCAACCAAGCGGCGACGGCGACCGGGCGGCTCAGTTCGAGCGAACCGAACCTGCAAAACATTCCGGCCCGTTCCGAAAACGGCAAAATCATTCGCGCCGGGTTCGTTCCGGACGCGGCGCTCGGGTTCGACGCTTTTTTAAGTTGCGACTACAGCCAAATCGAACTCCGCGTTTTGGCGCATTTTTCCGGCGACCCGGAGCTTCGACGGGCGTTCGCGGACGGCGAAGACGTACACGCGCTCGTCGCGAGCCGTCTCTTCGGCGTCGCTCAAGCCGACGTAACGCCGGATATGCGCCGCAAAGCGAAAGCGGTCAACTTCGGGCTCGTTTACGGGCAAACGTCGTTCGGCCTCTCGAAAGCGATCGGCGTTTCGACCGGCGAAGCGGCGGCTTACATCGACGCGTTTTTCGCGACTTATCCGGGCGTTTTGACCTTTTTCGACCGCGTTCTCGACGACTGCGCTCGACGCGGGTTCGTTCAAACGCTCCTCGGACGACGCCGCGCCTTGACCGGCGTTCGCGGGGCTCGCGGTCGCAAAACGCTCAACTTCCCGGAGCGCGCCGCGATCAACGCCGTCGTTCAAGGAACCGCCGCCGACCTGATGAAGTTGGCGATGTTGGCCGTTTGGCGCCGCCTCAAAAAGGAAGGTTGGATCGCGTCTCGTTGGAGCGAGACGTTCGTCGACGCGCCCGGTTTCACCAAATTTACGCAAACCGCCGAAACAGCCCAAATCGCCGGAACCGTTCGAACCGCGTCGCCCGGCCCGACGCCGCAAGTCGCGAAATCAGCGAAGTCCGCCGCGCCGTCCCTTTTCGACGGTCTCGACGACTTCCTCGCCGAGCAAACCGCGTTAAACGCCGACGTCGCGACCGCCGCCGATTCGCCGCTTAACGCCGCGTCGATCGCTAACGGCGGAACGCCGGAACGCGCCCGACTTTTGCTCCAAATACACGACGAACTCCTTTTCGAAACGCGCCGCGCCGACGCCGACGCCCTCGCGAAGATCGTCGTCGAAGAAATGCGACTCGGCGACCCGTTGACCGTTCCGCTCCAAATCGACGCGGAAATCGGCGCGAATTGGGGCGAGCTTTAACGATTTTAACGCCGTTCGTTCGTCGCGGGGTTCGCTTATATACCGTCGATTCCGTCTCCGTTCGTTCCCGGGCGCGCTTACTTGCCGCCGATTCCGACGTCCGTTCGGCGCAGGGTTCGCTTATATGCTCCCGATTCCGGAGCGCGACGCGGCGGAGTCGGCCCGCTCCCCCGACTTCCTATTTCCCTTAATCCTCCCGTTTTACCCTATTACCCCGTTATATTAAGAGGCCGCCGATGAAAAAAGCGTTGTTCTTCGCCCTGTTCGTTCTTTTCGCGACGACGACCGCGCGAGCGGAAGTCCGTCTTTGGCCGGTTCCGGAAGGCGAGCCGGTCAGCGACCTTTGGTCGCTCGAAGTTAACGGCGAGCCCGCCGGCGTTTTGACCGCGCGCACCGCCGACCCGCCGTTCGAAAAATACGACTTCGGCGGCGAATACGGTTTCGTCTCGCTCGACGCGGACGAGCCGGTCGTCCTTAAATTCCGCGAAAAAACCGGCGTTTCGCTCGACGATTTGACGGTTCGCCCGCTGTCGCTCGGCTTAACCCCGACGAAAAACGCCGACGGTTCGTTCGAGTTGAAAATCGACAAGCCTTGTCAAATTTCGGTCGAGCCGAACGGGCGCAAAAACCCGATTCTCGTTTTCGTCAACCCGCTCGAAAAAGACGTTCCGGACGAGAACGCGCCGAACGTCCGCTACTTCGGCCCGGGCGTTCACAACCCGGAAGGGGGCAAAATTTCGCTCAAGTCGAACGAAACGCTTTACCTCGCTCCGGGCGCGGTCGTCCGTTGCGGCGTCGAAGTCAACGGCGAAAACGTCCGGATTTGCGGGCGCGGCGTTATCGACTCGAACCCTTGGAAATGGCGCTCCGGGCCGACCGGGCACGTCGTTTCGATGTTCGGCTCGAAAAACGTTAGCGTCGAGGGCGTTATTATCCGCGGCGCGTCGCACTGGACGGTCGTTCCGGTTAATTGCGACGGCGTCTTTATCGACAATATCAAAATCTGCGGCGGGCGCGTCCAAAACGACGACGGAATCAACCCCTGCAACAGCCGGAACGTCCGCGTCGTCAACACTTTTATCCGCTCCGACGACGACTGTATGGCGCTCAAAGGCCTCAATCTCGAATACGGGAACTGCGAAGATATTGCCGTCGAAAACTGCGTTTTTTGGTGCGATCGCGCCCGAACGGTCTTGATGGGACACGAGAGTCGCGCCCCGTATATGCGCCGAATTACGTTCAAAAATATCGATATTATCCGCTCCCAAGCGCGCAATTTCCTCCTCGAACCGGGCGAGCGAATGATTTTGGAAGACGTTACGTTCGACGGAATCCGGTTTGAAACCGGCCCGCAAAACGCGCTGAATCCGGAGGAATTGGCCAAGAAAGTCGACTCGTCGGGCCTCCGTTTCGACGTCGACACGGCGAACCGCGAAAACTGGCTTTTCGTCGGGCGGCCGGTCGTCAACCAGTATATGCAAATCAAGGAGCCGGGCCATATTAAGAACGTCGTTATCCGAAATATTTCGGTCGTCGGCCCGACGTCTTACGCCGGTTTCCTCTTCTCCGGTTCGGACGAGGCGCACCGAACGGACGGTTTGACGATCGAAAACGTCGAAGCGTTCGGCAAGAAAATCGGCCCCGGCGCGCCGACGATTCACCTCGGCGACTTCCTCGATAACGTCGAAGTCAAGTAACGCCGCCGTTTAAGCCGGGTCGGTCGGACGAACGGCGCGCCTTTCTCGCTTCTTTCCGCAAAGGAAGCGCCGACCGCCGCCAAGAAACGCGAAACCCGCCGCAAGCGTTCCGACGCCGCGACGGGTTTTCTTTTCGTCTTTCAACCGCTTTCGCCGTTTGCCGTTTCTTTTATCGTTTCTCCTACCGTTTAACGCGTTACCGTTCCCAAACGGCGACGATCAATCCCGTCCCTTCGAGGAGCGCAAGCGCCGTCGCGATCAGCCCCGCCCAAAAGAGGAGCGTCGCTTGAACGCCTTTCTTCTTCCGGCAAAGAAGCGCGACCGTCCAAAGGGCCCGCGTCGCCAAGAGAAAGAGCGCGATCGCCGTCAATAAAAGACCGAACGCGCCCCAAAAAAGAGAACTTGGAAAATTATCTTCATTGAGCCGCCCCCAATTCCAACTCGGCTCGGTCAAAAAACAGGCGATCGCGTTCGTCCAAAAGAACGCGGCGGCCCCCCCGGCCTCCAACGTCGAAAGATCGAGAATCGCCGAAATCGGTTCCGCCGCCTCGACTTCGCGTTTTCCCCGCCGCGTTAGCGCCGCCGCGACGCGTCGGCAAGTCGCCGAAAACCCCGTCGCCGCGTCGAAACGTCCCGGCGCCGCTTTCAAACCGCGTCCCGCCGCCGCGAACGTTCCGAAAACGCCCGCTCGCATCGCGTCGAAACCCCAAGCGAACGCGCCGACCGCCGCGACGAAAGTCAGCGTCGCCAACGTCGAATAAACGGAAACGCGCTCGCTCAACCGCGCCGCCCCGACAAACGTCGCGACCGAAAAAAGAACGCAAAGCGCCCCCGAAACCGCCGCGACCCGCGTTAACGTTCGCCAACCTTTTTTCGCCGAACCGTCCGCGCCCGGCTCGCCGTTTTCCGTCCAACCGCTCATCGTTCGTTCCTCCAACGCTTGTTATTTCAACGAGTTAATCCGCCGTTCAAATCCAACGTTGCGCGCCGAACGAAACGACGTAAACGCTCCAAACGCTCGTCAACCCGCAAAAGATCGCGACCGCGAAACGTCCCCAATCGCCCGCCGTCGACGCGAAAAAAGCGCAAAACGACGCCGCGCAACGCAACGCCAACGCGCCCCAAGCGACCGCGCTTACGACGACCGCCGCTCGAACGCAACTCAACAGCGTCGACGCGACAAAGGACGAGAATCCGCCTTCGCTCCCTCCCGGCGTCGCGAGGCAAAGAAGCGCCGCCCCGACGCCCGCGAAAAGAAAAATCGCGACCGACGCCGCCGACGCAAAGATTGCGGCCCAATCGAGTCGCCGCGCCCAAACGACCGCCCGAGCGCCGAACGTTTCGCGACGCGCTTCCCCTTGTTTCGTCTCGTTCATCTCGTTTTCTCCAATATTTTTTATTTTAACGACTTAAACGCCAAAAGAGCCGTTTTAATTTCGCCCTTGTTCGGCGACTTAACGTCATTATATCGAACCGCGACGGGAATTTCAAGCGCGACGCCGGGTAATTTCGCAAATTTTTCGACAAAAAGTCAAGAAATGTCGAAACGCGCCGCTCGGAGTTTCGCAACCGAACGACGCGTTTTCGCTAAACCGCCCCAACTAACGCGCTTTCGCCGTTTTTGGGGCCGTCGAGTCCCTCAAATTTTCAACGGTCGACGCAAATTTGCAGAATCCGAACCGCGTTCCCGGCGCTTCGCTCGTCCTTTTCCGCCGCGATTCGACAAACGACCGTATGTCGCCCGCGCTTCAAACCGTCCGCCAACGCGACCGCTCGCGGGTAATGCAAACCGCCGCTATAGTCGTGAAAAACTTCGACTTGCGTCCAGTCGCCGCCGTCGATTTTCACGTCGAGACGCCCGGCGTCCGGCCCGGCCAAGACGTACAGCGCGAGCGAACGCCCGTCAAAGTCGAACGAAAACTCCGCGCCAACCTTTTCTCCGCAAAGGAGCGGCAAGTTCGCGAAGGTCGAGCGGAACGAACCGCGAATCTTCGACCAATCGGGAACGTAACGTTTGAAACCGCCGTCTTTTACCGACGCGCCGTCGTCAATTTTACCGACGTTCGTCGCGACGCCGTCGAACCCGCGGAATCCGGCGTTCATCAAGGAAAATTCGTCGAGCGGCGTCGGCGTTTTATGCGGCGTCAACCCGGCTTCGGCGCTTTCGGCGCTCTCCGCGCAAGTTTCGCTCCAAGCGTCGTCGAGAAGCGCGGCGATCATATCGGCGCAAATTTTGTTCCCGCGCGGAGCCGGGTGAACGCCGCCGAACTCTTGCCAAGTCAACCGCTTAGCGTCGATTCGCTCTTGAATTTCCTTCGCGAGGTTAATCGTCGAAATCGCCCAACGCTCCGCGACCGCCGAATGCGCTTGAATACTCGGCGCGACTCGTCCCTTGCGGTAATCGTCCATCAGCCGCTCGTTGACGAAGAACGTCATTATAACATCGACGTTCGGGTTCTCCGCGCGCATTCGCCCGATAATTCCCTCCATCCCGCGAATCGCCCGCTCGACCGAAAAGCGCCCGTCTTGGTCGTCGTTGACCGAAAACTCGACGAAAAACAAGTCGACCGGCCCGTTTTTGAGGACGTCCGTTTCGAGTCGGAACGCGCCGACGTCGGAGCAAGTCGACGAAATCCCGGCGGCGACGAAGTCGAACTCCGTTTGCGGGAATTTCTTCGTCAAATAGTCGCAAACCATCGGGCGGTACCCGTCCATCTCGGTAATCGAGCCGCCGAGAAACGCGACGCGTCCGCGCCCGGTCGTCTCGAAAACGCGCTTCGAGTTCCGATAATCGCCGCGTCGAACGACGTTTTTCGGCAATTTTCCCAACGTCGCCGGTTCCTCCGCCGCGAAAACGCCGACGTTCGCCCAATCGACCGCCGCGACGCCAAGCGCCGTTCCGACGACGCCGTTCAAAAATTCTCGTCTTCTCATCTCCGTCTCCTCGATTCCTTAAAGATTGCGATAACGATTCTTACCGTTCCTATTATTCTCTCCGTCTCGGACGAGAAGGCCGTTCGCGCTCCTCTTCGTCCGACGCTTTCGCCCAATCGTTTTGGGCGAAAGCGTATTCGCGGCTCTCGTACTCGTCCCGGGCGTCGCGTTCCCAATCGCGACCGTCGGCGCGATCTCGCTCGTATTCCGAACGCCGACGCGGCGCGTTTCGGCGTTCGAGGAGGCGGGCGCCGTTCCCCGCTCTTTCCCGTTTGCCGTCGCCGGCGCCGCCGTCGATTTCGTTATCCTCGTCTTCCAACCTCGACGGAAAAAAGAACGCGACGGCGTAAAACAAACACAACGTCGCCGTCGCGACGCCGACCGACGCGACAAGTCCGCACGGCCCGATCGGGTCGAAACGGTCGAGATCAAAAAAAGAACGGAGCGCGAACGGCCCCAAACACGAACCGACGAACCCAAGGCAGAGCGTCAACCAAGGCCCGCGCACAATTCCCGCCGGAATCAAAAACCGCGCGGCCAAGCCCACCCAAATCGCGACGCCCGACCAAAAAAAGAGAAGCGTCGCCCATTCGCGAACTTTTAGCGGAAACTCCCAAAGCAACAATTCTTCCATCGCGTCGTTTTCTCCCTAAGCGCCGGCGACGCTATTTCGCCGTTGTTTTCTCGTCGCGCGTCTAAATTTTCCGCGTTTTCCTTTATTGTACTCCCTTCGACGCTCATTGTAAAGCGTTTCTTGTCTTCTCCGTCAAAATTACCTTTCCGTCGCCGACTAAAAAAACGGTTCCGCCCGCCGTCTTTCGACGACAAAACGAAACCGTTTTCCAGTTCTTGCAACGCAAACCCGTCTCGCGAGGCCGGGTTCTCCTCGACGATTAGTACATCGCGTTGGCGGCTTGACGCTCGGCGTTGATTTTGTTCATTTGGTCGACTTCCTCTTGATATTGGAACTCGTTGCCGGACGGATGATATTGAATATCGTCTTTAAGATACTGCGAACTCGGCAGCGTTTGACCGTTGCGGGTAACTTGGCACCCGACGAACGGGACGACGAACAACGCCGCGAGCGCGAGAGCGCCGATGGTTTTCATCGATTTCATTTCAAATCCTTTGCTTTCATGAAAACAGGAGACGCGTCGCCCGGCGGCTCGAAGCGCGTTCCGGAACGCCTTCGTCGCGCTTGACCTAAATCAACGGACTTCGTTCGACGGAACGTCGTCGCGGCGACGGACAATACTTCGCCCTACTTCGAAGGGTCGCGGCGTCTCTCAATTAATCTTAAACGGCTTCGCGTCCTTGACGTAAGCCCCGACCGACGACGACGGAACGCGCCGACACCGCTGGTCTGCTGAATGTATCGGTTATTCCGTCGGCGCCGCTTCAAAGTTTTCTTAAAAATCGAAGTTTTTTTTCAAACGGCAAAAGAAACAAACAAGGCAAATTAGGCGCTTTACCCAAACAACGCAAAATAAAGACGACGCGCCGCCCTCTCGACGAGGAACGACGCGCCGTTTTTCTCCTTCGCTTACATTAAATTAGGCAAACCGCGCAAATTACGGCGCGACGTTAATTTCGACGACGTCGCCGTCGCGGACGACGTAATCGCCCTTGACGACCGTCCCGTCGTGAACCGCTTCGCCCCAAACGCGCGCCGATTTGAATTTCGCGGCGTAATCCTTGTGAATCTGGTCGCAAAGGTCGAAAACGTTGCTTCCTTCTTTGAGCGTGAACGGCTTGTCGCGGTCGGCTTCTTTTTTCGTCGGCTGTTTGGTGTAAACGCGGACGACGTTCATCGCTTCGTAAATCGCGTTGCGGAGTTCTTCGGTTCCGCTTCCGTCGAGCGCGGAAATTTGGAACTCGCGGAACGGCGTCGAGCAAAACTCGCGGAAGAGTTCGAGTCGGTCGTTGAAATCCGGCAGGTCGCTCTTATTGAAAACGAGGAAGGTCTTCGTGTACGAGAGCCCGACGTCCTCTTCGTCGAGCGACGATTCCGCCGCCAAGCGCGTTTTCGTCCCTTGCAGACGGTCGAGAACGTCTTGGCACTGCTGGATTCCGTCGTCGTCGCCGAGGTCGACCATCAGCAACACCAGTTCCGCGCCGCGAATGTACCCGTATAAATACGACTCGAAAAAGTCCGGCGTGATCGGCGGCGTGTCAATTAATTGGACAAAAACGTCCTCCCAAGCCATCATCCCGGGCGACGCGGTTTGCGTCGTGAACGGATACGGCGCGACTTCCGGCTTCGCTTTAGTAAAATAGGTAAGAAGCTGCGACTTTCCGGAGTTGGGCCCGCCGATAATGACCGCGGTTCCGGCGCCCTGACGCGGAATCTTCACGGATTTTCCGCCCGATTTTTTCCCGGCGCCGCGCGACGCTTCGACCTCTTTTTTGGCGTCGGCGATCTTCGTTTTCAGCATCATCTGCATTTTTTCGCTGGCTTTATGCTTCGGAATCTCCTGAAGCATCACTTGGAGCCAACGCAATTCTTCGTCCGGCGACTGCGCGCGACGATACTCTTCTTCGGCTTTCAAATATTGGGGCGTTAAATTAGCAGCCATCTTCTCTATTTTTACTTTTTAAGGGAAAAAAGGCGAAATAAACGACGTCTTTGCGTTGTCGCCGTCGCGAAAAGCAAGAAAACGCCGTCCGGAGTCGCGCGTTCGTTTGAAACGCTCGGCTTCGCGGCGGCGTTCGCTTAACGTCGCGCAAAAATTCGACTCGCCGGCAAGCGACGCCGTTTCTCAACGACGCCGCTTCGACGTTTTAAAATTTTCGCGCGTTCGACCCGTCGACTATTGAATGTCTTCGAGTTTGACCCAGCTGCGTTCGGCGATCGATTTGTCGCAAGCGGCCAACGTGCGTTGGACGTTGAACGCGTCGCGGAAGGTCGCGATCGGGGATTCGCTTTCGTAAGCGACGCCCTTGTTGAGCGCGTCGATGGCGCGGAGGTTTTCGAGAATACCGTAAACGGTAATGTCGCGATAACCGATCATATGGCCGTCGGCGAAGTCGAAGTAGTTGCCGTAAACCGCGCGGTTCGTGCAGATTTTGCTCCAGCCCCAGAGTTGCGGGTCTTCGGCGGTTTTGTCGAAGACTTCGAGGTAGTTCATTTCGTCGAAGCAGAACTTAATCGTGCCTTTTTCGAAACGGAGTTCGTAACCGTTTTGGTTTTCCGAACCGCAAGCGTTGCGGGTGACGGAGAGCGTCCCGATGGCCGAGTTGTCGTCCAACGTGAACATAACGCGCATCGCGTCGTCGACGTCGCAGTCGCGGATTTCGAAATCGTCTTGCGCTTGCGCGCCGGCGCCCATATTGCTCAGTTGCGACGCGAAGGTTTTCTTCCATTTGCGTTGTTTGACGTGCGTCGCTTGCATCGCGCAGAGTTCGAGCGGACGAAGGCCCGTGATGTAGTACAGCATATCGAGCGAGTGCGAACCGAGGTCGCCCGCCGCGCCGCCGCCGTGCGATTTTTCGAAACGCCAGCTGCCGTCGGCGCCCCAACCCCAACCTTGGTTGTAGAACATACGCGCTTCGATCAAACGACCGAACTTGCCGGAACGCGCCAGTTTGCGAGCATAAACGTTCGCCGGAACGCGACGATAAATGAAGTTGACGCTGTTCAGTTGGCCCTTGCAGGAGTCCGCTTTGTCGGCCATTTCGCGACCTTGTTCGAGGTTCGCGGAGAGCGGTTTTTCGCAGAAGACGTGTTTGCCGGCGTCGAAAGCGGCCATCGCGGCGGCGTAGTGCGCGGCGTTCGGCAAGCAAATGTCGACGTAATCGGTGTCGGCTTTCGCGATGACTTCTTTCGAAGCGTCCGGACCGACGATCGCTTTCCAACCGTCGCGTTCCGCCATCGCTTTTTCGCCGTCGTTCCAGCAGGACGCGTAACCGAGAACCGGTTGAATCGGAGCGTTTTTGAAGTAGCCGACGACGCCGCGGTACGCCAAACTACGAATAACGCCCATCATACCGTAACCCAAAACCGATACGTTCAAATTATCCATTAAAAATCCCCTAACGCTTTAATAAAGCCGGTAAAATAATCCGTTTACGCAAAATAGTCGCGCGGACGACGCCTTCAAACGCCGCCGCGTTCTTTCCGCTCATTATACCAAATTCGCGTCGCGGTTGCAATCGTTTTTCCCGGCTTTTCCGCGTTTTTTCGAAAATTCTTTTTCGCCGCGAAATCGCTTTCAAGTCGCGGCGGCGGCAAAAACTACGTATTTCCTCTAAATTTCGCGTTTTTTTTCTCGAACGCTTTTCGGGGCTGGACGCCGACGCAAAAACGGTTAAAATTGAATCGGTTGCGTTTACAGCGCGACGTTTTATTCATTATTAACGGCAAGAACAATAAAAATGACGATTCAACGCCTTTCGACCGGCGTCCCCGGTCTCGACGAACGTCTCGGCGGCGGGCTGATTCCCGGAACGACGACCGCGCTCGTCGGAAGCTCCGGCGCCGGTAAAACGCAGTTCGGTCTTCAATTCCTTAACGCCGGGCTCGACGCGCCGGAACGTCGACGCGGAATCCTCCTCGACTTGACCGCTCGCGGCGACTCCCAAAATCACGCGGCTTACGCCAACTCGCTCTTCGATTGGGCAATGAGCGAAGAAACCGGCGACCGCCCGTTCAACCCGGCGGAGTTTTTCGCTTGCGTCGCCGCGAACGAACGCTTCGCGGGCGACTATTTTCACGCTTTTTCACAAGCGGGACGCCGCGTTACCCGTCGCGACCTCGGCGACGACGCTTGGCGCGAGTGGAAGCTCGATCTGACGAAACGTCTGCAGTCGACGATTTCGTTCCTTTACGCCAACTTTGCGCAGGGCGCGCGGCGGCTAGTCGTCGACGGCGTCGAACCGGTCGAGCGACAGGGGGAGTCGATTCAGTTCGAGCTTCTCGAATACGTCGAGCGGCAGATCGTCAAAAAGGACTCGGCTTGGGTCGCCCGCGACCTTTTCCGGCAAAATTTTCGCGAGTTCGAAGCGCAAATCGGCCCGCGCCCCTACCCGGAAACCGAAATCGGAACGCTCTTCTCGTACACCGCGCCGGAAACGTCGCTCGACGCGCTGATCGAAAAACCGCTCGAAGAAGGCGACTTTTTCGCCCAAGCGAACACCGTTATTTACCTCGGTAAAATCCGCGACGGTCGCCGCTTCCGTCGCGCGCTTTATATTATGAAACATCGCGGTTCCGCCTGCTCCGACGAAATTTTATTTTACGAAATCGACGACGCCGGGTTGAAAATCGTCGATTAACGCGCCGCGACTCCCGTATAATTCCGCGTTTTAAGAAACCGTTGCAATGAAAAACGATAAAAACAACAAAAAAACGTCGTCCATCGTAAAAATGACGACCGGCGGAAGCGCCGACCGCTTTTGGAATCCGCGTATGTGGGACGGCGTAACCGTTTCCGCTTGGCTGAAAATTTTGAACGCCGGTCGTTGGCGGGTCGCTCCGACGCGCTTTCCGATGTTCTGCGTTATTTCCGGGCTGGCGATTACCAACTCGTTCCTCGCCGGGTTGCAAAAATTGACGCTCGGGAAGAAAATTCGCGACGCTCGGCTCGTCGACGCGCCGATTTTTATCGTCGGACACTGGCGCAGCGGCACGACGCTTCTTCACGAGTATATGATGCGCGACGACCGTTTCGCTTGCTCCGACACTTACGACTGTTTCGCTCCGGCGCACCTTCTCGTTAGCGGCGGGCTTTTCCGGCCTTGGGTGAAGTACTTAATGCCGAAAAAGCGCCCGATGGACAATATGGCCGTCGGGCTCGACCGTCCGCAAGAAGACGAGTTCGCGATTTGCGCGCTCGGGGCGCCGTCGCCGTACCGCGAAATCGCGTTCCCGAACAACGCTCGAATCGACGCCGATTATTTGACGCTCCGCAATCTGAGCGACGCCGACCGTTCGCGTTGGCTCGACGCGCTCGAATACTTCCTGAAAGAACTGACGGTCGGACGCGGCAAGCGGATTATTTTGAAGTCGCCGCCGCACACCGCTCGCGTTCGCGCGATTTTGGAGCGTTTCCCGAACGCGAAATTCGTTCATATTTCCCGCGACCCGTTCGCGCTCTTCCCGTCGACGGTCAACCTTTGGAAAAAGCTCGCCGCGACGCACGGTCTGCAGCCGCCCAAGGGCGGCGCCGCGCTCGAAGAAAAGGTCTTGAGCGATTTCGAAGCGATGTACGACGCGTTCTTCGCCGACGTTAAACTCCTTAAAAAAGAAAACTTCTGCGAAATTTCTTACGACGAGCTGGTCGCCGAGCCGGTCGCGACGCTCGAGCGAATCTACGCCGAACTCGGAATCGACGATTTCGACGGTCGGCGAGAAGCGTTCGAAGCGTTCGCCGCGACGCAAAAGAAATACCAAAAAAACAAATTCGAACTCGCGCCGGAAATCAAAGAAACAATCCAACGCCGCTGGAAGGCGTACTTCGACCGTTATTGCGCTTCGAAGTAGCCGTCGTTTAACGGTTTAACACAAAAACAACACAAAAACAACGCAAAAATCAAACGCCGCGTCGATTTACCGTCGACGCGGCGTTTTCGTCGTTAAATTTTTTCGAATCGACGGCGAAAAAGTCGAAACTTACTCGCCGTCTAATTTACCGTCGACCGGTTTTACGCGCTCAACGCAACGTCAAGTCGGGCTTTTTTCACTTTGTTCGCAATGGAACTTACGCTACTCTCGCCGCAACCGGAGAAGAACGCGTCGCGGTCGCGAATACGCGGAACGCCCGGCGTCGGTTTACGAACGAGGACGCTCGAAGCAAACGCGGCGCTTTTGATTTGGTCGATTTCGCGCGCCCATTTAAACTTACGCCCTTGTAAAACGTGTAAAAACGTTAAATATAAACATACGCATTGATACTCTTCTTCCAATCCCGCTTTTTCAATCGCCTTCCCAATAAAGCAGTCAACGATTTTTGGCGTGAAAAACTCCGCGGCGCTCGTCAACTTATTTTTCCAGTTAACGCCCGGTTCCAAAGCGATATTTATTAAAGTCGTCGCGCATATCCCGACTTTAAAAAACTTTTTCCAGTCTTTTCTCGTTTGCGCAACCAACGTAAACGTAACAATCGCCGCGCTTGCCGACGTTTCGCAGTTTTCCAGTTGCCGCAACCGCAACTTTATTTTCTCGCCCCCTTTTTCAAACCATTCAAGCTCTATCGGGTCGCACGTTGTATTAAACCCATATTTGGTTATTTTTTCCCAAAACCATTTCCAACTTTTTTTCATCGTTCGCCTTTTCCGCGCAACATTAATACCTTAACGCCGCGAGCAATTCGGCGAACTTTTTTCTTCGCTCCTTTTATCAATAAGAGTTGAAAGAAGGTTTAATTTTGTAAAAACGTCAAAAATTTTATAAAAAAACGCCGCGTCGATTTACCGTCGACGCGACGTTTTTTAGCGTTTTATCGTTTTTTACGTCCAAAACGCGTTTTACTTCGCTTCCGCTTTCGTTTTCGAGAGGAGCCAAGTATAAAGTTCCGGTTCGGCGTAAGCGTTCAGCCAGCTGTTGTGCCCGACGCCGGGATAAATCGTCAGTTTCGCCTCTTCGTTTCCGGCGGCTTTAACCGCGTCGATCATCCGTTGCGACGCGCCGAGCGGAACCGCTTTGTCTTGGTCGCCGTGGAACGCCCAAATCGGCGTTCTCGCCATCTTCGCCGCCGCGTCGACGCTTCCGCCTCCGCAGATCGGAGCCGCCGCCGCGATCTTTTCCGGCGCTTCGGCGAGAAGATTCCACGTCCCGTAACCTCCCATCGAAACGCCGGTTACGTAAACGCGATTCTTGTCGATCGGGTACTTTTCGCAAAGTTTGTCGATCATAACGCTAAGTTGCGGCGCCGACCAGCCGACGTTGCGCGGGCATTGCGGCGAAACGGTGAAAAACTTCCAATTTTTCGCGCCTTCCTCTTTCGAGCAAATTTGCGGCGGGCCGTAATTTTTCAGGAGTTCGAGGTTGTCGCCGCGTTCGCCCGAGCCGTGCAGGAAGAGCATCAGCGGGAAACCGGCGTCCGTCTTCGCCGATTCGTCCGACGGTTGGAAGACGTAATATTTCAGCGTTTCCGTCTTCGTTTCGTCGAGTTTATCCGCGACGCCGCGACCGCCGCGAACGACCGCCGGAAGCTCGATCGACGCCGCGACGAGAGCGCCCGCTTTCGGCGTCTCGTCGGCGGCGACCGGCTCGACCTTCGTCGGTTTGCCGCTCAAACGCTTCGAAAGGAGCCAATCGTAAAGCGCCGGGTCGTCGTAGGCTTTGTTCCAAGAATCGTGCCCGACGCCGGGGTAAACGGTCAGTTTGACGTCCGGGTTCCCGGCTTTTTGGTTCGCGTCGATCATCGCTTGCGACATTTGAGGCGGAACGAGGCCGTCTTTGTCGCCGTGGAACGCCCAAATCGGCGTCGTCGCCATTTTCGCCGCCGCGTTCGGGTCGCCGCCGCCGCAAATCGGAGCCGCCGCCGCGATTTTTTCCGGGCAATGCGCCAACAACGCCCAAGTTCCGAAACCGCCCATCGAAAGCCCGGTAACGTAAACGCGGTCTTTGTCGATAGGATACTTTTCGCAAACCTTGTCGATCAAGACGCTAAGCTGCGTCGCCGACCACCAAGAATCCGCGAAACATTGCGGCGCGACGGTGAAGAACTTCCAATTTTTCGCGCGTTCCGGGTTCGAGAGAATCGCCGTCGGGCCGTAAATCTTCAGGCGATTCAAGTCGTCGCCGCGTTCGCCGATCCCGTGCAGGAAGATAAGGAGCGGAAAGCCCGCGTCCGTCTTCGCCGACTCGTCGACCGGTTGGAACGCCAAGTAACGCAACGATTGCGACTTCGTTTCGTCGAGCGTTTCCGGCCCGAAGAGTCCGCGTTCGCGCTTCGAAAGGGGAACTTCGACCGCGCCCGGCGTTAGGGCGCCCGCGCGGGGCGCTTCGTCGACGACGACCGGCTCGACTTTCGCCGGTTTGCCGCTCAAACGCTTCGAGAGGAACCAAGTATAAAGATCGGCTTCCGCGTAAGCGTTGATCCAGCTGTCGTGTCCGACGCCGGGGTAAACGGTCAGTTTCGCGTCCGGATTCCCGGCTTTTTTGTTCGCGTCGATCATCGTTTGCGATTGTTCGAGGCGGACGAGCGGGTCTTTATCGCCGTGAAACGCCCAAATCGGCGTCGTCGCCATTTTCGACGCGGCGTTCGGGTCGCCTCCGGCGCAAATCGGCGCGGCGGCCGCGATCTTTTCCGGGCAAGTCGCCAAGAGCGACCAAGTCCCGAAACCGCCCATCGAAACGCCGGTAACGTAAACGCGGTCGCGGTCGACCGGGTAAAGTTCGCAAACTTTGTCGATCATAACGCTCAGCTGCGCCGCCGACCACCAGCCGTTCGCCGGACATTGCGGCGCGACGGTGAAGAATTTCCAATCTTTCGCGCTCTCCGCCTTTGAACAAAACTCGACCGGGCCGTATTTTTTCAGCAACTCCAAATTGTCGCCGCGTTCGCCCGCGCCGTGCAGCATCAACATCAACGGGAAGCCCGCGTCGGTCTTTTCCGACTCGTCGCTCGGTTGGAAGACGTAATATTTCAACGTTTGCGGAGCCGCCGACGGGTCGAGCGTTTCCGGGCCGCGACGCCCGCCTTCGCGCTTGACCGCCGGGAGTTCGACCGACGCCGCGACCAGCTCGCCCGCTTTCGGCGTCGCCGCGCCGCCGTTTTCTTGCGCAAAAATCGCCGTCGCGCTCCAAAGCGACGCGACGCATCCGACGACGCAAAGCGCCGCGAATCGAATCGTTCGTTTCATCCTTTGCCTCTTTCCCTTAAAAAATGTTCCCAATAACCGACAATCAATCAAAAAAACGCCGCCGTCCGCAACGAACGACGACGTTTTTCTAACGCTTTTCGACCGCGAAAGTTCCGCGCTCAAAACCCTAAACGCGCTTTCAACCGCTTATTTTTCAAGTTTCTTCGACAGGAGCCAACGATAAAGCTCCGGATTGTCGTAAGTTCGCGTCCAGCAGTTGTGATTGACGCCCGGGTACGTGGTGAATTGAACGTCGTCGTTTCCGGCTTTTTTGACCGCTTCGACAAGATTCTTCGTGTACTCGTACTTGACGGCGCCGTCCGCGTCGCCGTGGAACGTCCAAATCGGCGTTTTCGCCATTTTCGGCGCAAATTTAACGTCGTAACCGCCGCAAATCGGAGCCGCCGCCGCGATAATATCGGACGAATGCGCGATCAGGCCCCAAGTCCCGAAACCGCCCATCGAAAGGCCGGTAACGTAAATCCGCGAACGGTCGACCGGGTAATTTTCGCAAATTTGGTCGATCAAGACGCGCAGTTGAGCCGGCGACCAAAAGCGAACGCCCGGACATTGCGGCGAAACGGTCAGGAACGGCCAATCCTTCGCTTTTTCCGGCTTCGAGCAAATCATCGCCGGACCGTGAATCTTCACTTTTTCCGGATTGTCGCCGCGTTCGCCCGCGCCGTGCAGGAAGAGCATCAACGGAAAACCGGCGTCGGTTTTCGCCGATTCGTTCGACGGGAGGAAGAACCAAAACTTCAGCGTTTCGGTCTTCGTTTCGTCGATCGGGTTCGGGCCGCCGAGCGGCATAGCGTCGCCGCCGTTCCAAGTTCCGCCGGTCGCGAGCGGAAGTTCCGCCGTCATTAACACTTGTTCGCCCGCTTTCGGGGCCGGATTTTTCTCTTTCAAAGTTTCAGCCTTCGCGACGCTTCCCGTCGAAAACGCGGCGCAAAGAGCCGCGAACGCGAGCGCCGACGTTAATTTCGCAACTTTTTTCATTTTAACTGTCTCCCGTCGACGCGGAACGCTCCCGCCGACTCCTTATTTTACCGATATTGCCTAAATTTCGTTTGCGTTCGCCGACGAACGCCGCCGTTAACTCTTAATATAAAGGAAAACGCGACGCGACGCAAGGGTTTTTCGCGTTTTCCCGCTCTTTTCCGCAAAAAAGGGAACGTTAGCCGAAAAAAGCGCGTCGCGAAGTTAATTTAGTTAAAACAAAGAAAATAGCGAAACCGCTTGCGCTAAGAAACGTCTCCGAGCGTTTGCCGCGAAACCGGCGAAAAAGCGTCAAGAAATAAAAAATCCCCTTGAACGCGACGAGTCGAAACGACTTGACGAAGGAACGGGCAAGGTATCCTAACGCCACCCAGCGCGTCGCGCTCTTCAGGGGAACGCCCGCAATTAGGCAATCGCGGCGCCAAACCGAAAAAACGCCGTTTTTTTCCTTTTCGTCGCTCCGTGCGAGCGTCGCAACACGTTTATTTTCAACGTCAAACGCTAAACGCGAAACGAAGAAAAAAATTTCGAAAAATTTTTTTCAACGTTTTTTTTCGCCGTCGCGAACCGTCGAACGAAGCGAAACGCCGCTTTTTAAAGCGCTTTAAAACGCGGCGCCGCTTCTTTTCGCTCCGCAAATTTAGCGTCAACGAACCAAGGCCGGAACGCCTTGAATCGTCCAATAGAAATCTTCCAAGACGCCGACGGTCGGCTTTTCAAACCGAACGCGCCAAAAACCGGGTTGCGGCGGCGCGGTCGGGCGGCCCGTTTTCTCGTCGACCGGAAGCGTCCAAGTCGCGATTCCGGCGATATTTTCGCTCCGCCAAACTTGGTTTCCGTTCGGATCGAAGAGGGTCGCCGAAACGCGTTCCGCGTCGTCGCCGCTAACGCGGACGCCGAAATCGGACGCGTTTTTCGGAACGCAAATCCAAAATTCGCCGGTCGTTCCGATCAAGTTCAACGCCGGGCGCGCGGCGGTTAAAATCGGCGTCGACTCCGCTTCCCAACGGAACGCGTTCGCGCCGACGTCGACGGCGATTCGGAACCAACCGCTCTCCTCGGCGCGAACGGCGAAACGCGTCGAAACGCCGTCTTCCGCCGCTTCGCCCGCAAGGTTCGCCGTTTTCCCGCTCGGCGGCGTCAACGCGACCTTCGGCGCCGTCAACTCGTACCGCCCGACTCGCCGCAAACGAACCGCGAAGGAAACGTCGGCGCCCGTTTCCGCGTAAAACCAACCGACGCCGCCGTTTCGAACGCGCAGTTCGCTCCGCTTCCCGTCTTTTTCCGCCGCTTTCGAACGCCAAGCGTCGACGAGTTCCGCGGTCGCTTCCTTGTCGGCGTTCAAGCGTTCCAAATCGAACGGCGCGACGCGGCGAAACGCCAATTCCGGGAAGAGCCGGTCGAAATTTTCGCCGTCGAGCCGCGTTTCGGTCGTTTTTTCTCCGCGAACGATTCGAAGCGCGCCGCTAATTTCCTCCGCGCCGCAACCGTCGCCGGAACCGTCGTAAATCGAGAAAAGGCGCGTCTTTTCGTTTTCCGGAGCGTCCGCGTCGACGATTTCGACGTTCTCGAACGCGACGCCGCCGAGCGGTTCGGTTCCGTCGGCGTTCGCGCGCAACGTTATCCCGGCGCCCGTCGACGGCGTTTTGGCGATAACGAAGAACGGCGTCGTTTGTTCGTCCGCGTTCGGCGCTTCCGCGTCGGCGCTCGGCGTCGTCAAGCGAACGTCGCGAAAAACGAGCGGCCCGCAAGCGGTCGTTTTGTTGATCGCCAAAATTCCGCGTCCGTTCCCGAGCAGTTCGCAATTCTCGACGAGCGTTTTCCCCGGGAGCGCGCGGTTCGGCCCCCCCTTGGCCGACCAATAAAACCCGCAACCGCGGTTCCGGACGGCGCGGCAGTCGACGATTTCGACCGTCGTTTCGGGCCCGTCGGAGTCGAGATTTCCCAAGTAAAATTGGAACCCGTCCCCGGCGTTGTTTTCCGAGAGAACGCGCCGCATCACGACGTTCGAAATTTGCTCGTCCTCGCGGTTCGGCTCAAAGTCGATTCCCGATTGAGGCGCCGTCCCGAACGTGTCGCGCAGAACGCAGTCTTCGATTAACAGCCCGTCGACGCTAATGACGCTGATTCCTTGGCGGTTGTTCGCGACGCAGTCGACGCGGCGGATTACGACGTCGCGGCAAGGAACGCCCCGGGTCGCGACGCCGAGATAAATCCCGTCGCCGCCGGTTTCGGCGATTCGCAAATTCTCTATTTTAACGTTTTTCGAACTCAAAATCGAAATTCCGTGCCGCCATTCCGACTTCTCATAAGGCGCTTCCCAATATTCCGGCTTGCGCATTCGGAGCGTCGCGCCGGTTCCTTCGCCGCGAATCGTCAAATTTTCGACGTTTGCCGCCCGCGTCAGGCAGTCGCCCTTGGGACGGAACGCCCCGGCTTTCGCGACGATTTCGACGCCCTCTTCCAAAACGAGTTCCAAATCGCTCCGCAACGTCAACGGCGTTACCGTCCAAGGCGCGTCTTGTTTGTCGACGACGACCGTTCGCGCTCCGGAGTCGATCGCCGCTTGAAGAAACGCCGTCGAGTCCGCCGCGTCGAACCCGAACGACGACGCGACGACGCGTTCGGGAAGCGCCGCTTTTTCTGGTTCGTTCGCGCTAACGCTCGCCGTCGTCGCCGCCCAAATTCCGACCGACGTTAAAATCGCTCTTATTTTCCGCCGCATTTTTCGCTCTCCTCGCTTCGTCGCGTCGTTTATTTTCCGACAAAAAAGACGCGACGTCGACTTTTTCGCCGACGACGCGTCGCGTTTCCATTTTAATTAGCGGTTTCCGCTCCATTTCTTCGCGCCCGGTTTCGGATAGTTCTTCGACGCGTCGTCGAGAACGAGAACCCAGTCGAGCGTTTCGCCCGGCGTCGGCGGGAGGAAGCTCCGTTCGCCGGTGTTTTCAAATTCGCCGATCAAACGCGCTTCGCCGGTGCGCGGGTCGAACCAGTGCGCGCGGATTTTTTTCGCGTTCAACGCTTCCGTTTTGACGGTAAACTCGCGCCCGAGCGGAACATAAACGAACGCGTAAGTTCCCGCTTCGTCGCGAGTCGCCGCGAAACGACGCGTTCCGGCGCCCGGGATCGAGCTTTGAATCCGGTCGGCGACAATCAGCGACATATCCGGAATCCGCGTCAGGAACGGGCGCGACTCGATCAACGCCTTGCCGTGTTGCATCTGCGCGGCGCCGGGCGCTTCGATTCCTTCGCGCCAACTCGTCAGCGGACGGTTAACCTCCCATTGCGCCGGGTCTTCCGGGTCGAACATCTGCCAAATCGAGTGGCAACCGTAAGTGTGCCCGAACGCGCCGTTGAACAAGTCCCAATAAAGCGGTCGGCGAACGTCGGCGGCGGTCGTGTGCCCGAGATTGTCCGGGTTGAACGCGACCGGGTGGTCTTCGTAAACCGGCTCGCCGTCGATAATCGGCTTCACCGGCGTTCGCTCGTACTCGCGACGCGTTCCGTCGTAAGTTCCGTACTCGACGCCGTGCCCGTTTTGCCGCATATTGAAATCGAGCCAATCGTCGTCGTGGAAATAATCCGCCGAACTTCCGCCGCCGCGCGGGTGGAACGTGCAAAGATGCGCGCCGCCGTCGCCTTGTCGCAAACCGCGCGCCATCGCGACGACGGTCGCCCGTTCTTCGTCGTTATCGATATTGCGGTCGCCGCCGAGAATCCAAACGATCCCCTTGTCGCGGTAACGCTCGCCGAGCCAACGCCCGTAACGCTCGGCGTTTTCCGGGTTGAAGAAGCCGCCTTGGTCTTTCTTCCACCAACGCCCCCAAGTCGGCAGGAAACCGACGTAAATCCCGCGCTTGTTCGCTTCGTCGACGACGAAGTCGACTTGATCCCAATAATCGTTGTTCGGGCCCGGAACGGTCGCCGGTTCGACCGACTTCAAATCTTTAAACGGAAGGAACCCGTAAGCGTTCGGCTCTTTCGGGCCCTCCAACTCCGCGACCGCGACCGCTTGCACAACCGTAAAACCGCGCTCTTGTCGGTTGTCGAGGTAACGAATAACTTCCTCGCGATTCAAGCGGTGGAAGAGTTCCCACGCGGTGTCGCCGAGCCAAAAGAAGGGCGCGCCGTCCTCGGTCGTCAAAAAGCGACCGTTTTCGCTGACTTTAAGGCGCGGAAGCGGTTTCGCTCCTTTCGACTCCGCCCCTTGCGCCGCCGCGCCGAAAAGAACGGCGCCCCCGACGACCGCCGCCGTCGCGACGCTAAGAAACGCCTGAATCCCGTTGAAGTTCCAAGTTGTTTTTCTCATTCAAACGCTCCTTTTTAAAACATTTTTCAAAAATTTAAACGAAACGCCGGAACGTCGGCGCCCCTCGCAAGGTTAAACCCCGAGAAACGCTCGACGTTTCGGCGTCGCAAAAATCGCTAATCAAACGCGGGAACGACGGAAAGCGCCGCCCGAACCGCGACGATTAGAGGCTCGCGTCGGTTTCGCCGCCGGCGCGGGTGCCGATAGCGCCCCAAACGCCGTAAGGCGATTTCCCGCCGTAGTCTTGCGGACGCGATTTGTTCGTCGCGACGTCGGCGGCGGAAAGGGATTGGTTCCCCGCGTCGACCGTTTCGCTAATGAAACGAACCGAACCGTCGCACATCACCGCGTTGACGCCGCCCGAGTGGTAGCTCGAAGCCGCCGCGATGCACCAGTCTTCCGCGCTGCCGTTCGCGCAGGACGGCGAGTTCGGCGGGAGAATTGTAAAGAACAACGTGTAGTTGCCGTTGCAGTCGCCCCAACGGTAACCGTTTTGCCAGTCGCCGCTCCCTTGCGCGCTCGTGCCGGAAACGTATTCGCCGTTCGAACCGCGAACCGCCGCGCAGTTAACCGGTTTGAAACCGAGGGCCGGCCAATCGCAGGAGTGCGAACCGAAGTTCGAGCCGAGAATCGCGATGCCGCCCTTGACCTTGTTGACCGTCGAGCCCGTGCCGATGCAAACTTCCGACGCGAACATCGTGTTCGACGTGCCGTCGGTGATACCGGCGTAGTTCAGGTCGATTTTATTGTTGTCGGCGGCGATCCCGCGACATTCGTCCCATTCCCAACCCATCGCGATGTCGCCGCAGTTAATGCGGTAGCTCGTCGGTTGGATTTGACCGTCGGAGCGTTGCGCGCCGCCGTCGGACGGGCAATGGAACGCGTCGATTTTCTTAATCCAAATGTAATCGCGATTTGCGTCCCACGGAACGGCGTTGCGCCCTTTTTCCGCGTCGTCGATGAAATCGTTGTACATCGCGCTTTGTTCGATGAACGGAAGCATAACCGTCAAGTACGACCAACGTTCCCAACTGCCGTTGTTCGACGCGTATTTTTTCAAAATGTGTTGCGCCGAACGAGCCGGAAGCATGTTGTTGACGTCGTGGAAGTTTTGCGCGGCCAAACCGAGTTGTTTCAGTTGGTTCGTGCATTGCATACGACGCGCCGCTTCGCGAGCCGCTTGGACGGCCGGAAGGAGCAAACCAATCAAAATACCGATGATCGCGATAACGACCAACAGTTCGACAAGGGTAAAACCTCGACGTTTAGACATAGCTCAACCTTTCAAAATTTACGATCGTAAAATAAAAAAATACGTCGACCGCGCCCGCTTCTCAAACCGGAAACTTAAGAAAAATCGCTTCGCAAGCGGACGCGGTCGACTTTAAGCGGCGAAACGCCCGAAAATTTCCGGACGCTTTTGCCTCTCGCCGCTTTTATTCTTCTTTTATTCTACCCATTTATTTCAATAATCTCAAGCGATTAACGGCTACAAAGAAAAAATTTTTCAAATTTTTTCACTTTTCAACGAAACATTTTCATAAAACCGGAAGTTCCTAACGCAACGGTCGGGCAATCTAGGCGCTTTACGCTAAACACGCAAAAAAATTCGCCGAAACGTCGCCGCTCCGCAAAGAGCGAACGAACGTTTCGGCGTTCGTAGGAAACGTCGCTTAACGCGAGCGCTTAAAACCTCAAATCATTCGTCTTTGAGGTCGAAGTCGAATTTATTTTTCGACGCGTCGTCGGTAACCGTAATCGTCAACGGCGTGGCGGCGGCGTTGGAGTAAATTTCCGGAACGAGGCTTTCGCCGGCCGGGCCGGTGCCGCTGAGCCCTTTGGCGCGGTTGCGTTCTTGGAGTTCGTCGTAGGTGATTTCGCCCGCTTCGTAGGCCGCTTGGTCGGGATCGATCACCGTTTCGCGCTTCGAAATCGTAACTTTGTATTCGCCCGGAAGGAGACCTTCGCCGACGCTCCCGGAGGTGGCCGAGTACGCGCCTTGCGCGTCGGTCATCGCGCTGCCGCTCGCGCCGCCTTGAACGCTCGGGATGAAGACGACCGTCGCGCCTTCAACCGGTTCGCCGTTATAGGTAACGACGCCCGTCGTCTTACGATGGCCCGTGTCCTTAGCGCAACCGGAAACCAAAACCGCGCTCGCCGCGATCGCGAGCAAAACCAACATTTTCATTTTCATCGTTAACATTCTCCCGCGAACGCCGCGCGACGTTTCGCCGTTATTGGTTGAAAATTTAAATTAATAAACGCGCCGACGCAAACAAACGTTCGCGGCGGCGCGACTTTCAGCGCGGCGCGACGTTAAGCGCGCCCCGTTTCTTCGCTCTTATTAAAGGGTCGTGTCGGTTTCGCCGCCGGACTTGGAGCCGAGCGCGCCCCAAACGCCGTAAACCGACTTGCCCGCGTAGTCTTGCGGACGCGATTTGTTCGGGCAAACGTCTTGAGCGTTTTTCGATTGGTCGCCGGCGTCGACCGTTTCGCTAATGAAGCGAACCGAACCGTCGCAGAGAACCGCGTTCACGCCGCCCGAGTGATAGCTCGACGCGGAAACGATGCTCCAGTTTTCGAGCCCGACGCCGCAAGACGGGGAGTTCGGCGGGAGCATCGTGAAGAAGAACGTGTAAACGCCCATACAGTCCGCCCAACGCGTGCCGGAAAGTTGGTTGCTCGTCGTGCCGACGCTCGTGCCGGAAACAAATTCGCCGTTCGAACCGCGAACCGCCGCGCAGTTGACCGGACGGAAGTTGATGTTGCCGTGGTTGCTGATGAGCGCGATACCGCCCTTAACCTTGTTCGTCGTGCCGGTCGAACCAATGCAGGCTTCCGACGCGAAGATCGTATTCGACGTGCCGTCGGTGATACCGGCGTAGTTCAGTTGAATTTTGTTGCCGTCCGACGCGACGCCGCGACATTCGTCCCATTCCCAGGACATCGCGATATCGCCGCTGTTGATGCGGTAGCTCGTCGCTTTGAGTTCGCCTTCGGCGCGCTTGCCGTTGCCGTCCGACGGGCAAAGGAAAGCGTCGATCGTGTTCAACCAAACGCGACGTTGACCGGTCTTATGCGGGTCGTCGGTCGTCCACGGCGACATACCGCCGTCTTCGAGGTCGCTAATAAATTGTTGGTACATCGCGTTTTGTTCGATGTACGGGAGCATCGTCGTCATGTACGAGAAGCGTTCCCAGGAACCGTTGTTCGACGAGTATTTCTTCAAAATGTGTTGCGCCGAACGGTTCGGGAGGTGATTGTTAATGTCGTGGAAGTTTTGCGCGGCCAAACCGAGTTGCTTCAGTTGGTTCGTGCATTGCATACGACGCGCCGCTTCGCGAGCCGCTTGGACGGCCGGAAGAAGCAAACCAATCAAAATACCGATGATCGCGATAACGACCAACAATTCGACGAGGGTAAAACCACGACGTTTCGACATTGCTCAACCTTTCAATAACTTAAGTTACCACAAGCCGAACGCGCGGACGTCCCTAAAAAACCGATACAATATTTCGTTCCGCGACCGCTCGTTCGACTTTTCGCGACGTTCGCGGTTTCCCACGATCTTGCCTCACGTCGCGAATCTGTTCCCACCTATTTTACACATTTCTTCAAAATGTCAAAGCCCCTCGGAGGTAAAAGAGGCTAATTTTCTTCAAAAAAGATATTTTTTCGCGGAAATTTCCCTAAAAATCGCGTCGCTTAACGTTTCAAACCGTTCAACGCAAAACCCCAATCTTCCCCATTTTCCCCAACCTCTCGCTAATCGCCGCGACAACGTTGAAACCGCTTGAACGTCGCCGATAAAAAAAACGCCGCCGACTTGCGTCGACGACGTTTTCCTTAATTATTCCGCTAAGCGCGACTTATACCTTAGAGGCTCGCGTCGGTTTCGCCGCCGGATTTGGAGCCCATCGCGCCCCAAACGCCGTAAACCGACTTGCCCGCGTAGTCTTGCGGACGCGATTTGTTCGGGCAAACGTCGTGCGCGTTCTTCGATTGGTCGCCCACGTCGATCGTTTCGCTAACGAAGCGAACCGAACCGTCGCAAAGAACCGCGTTCGCGCCGCCCGAGCGATAGCTCGACGCCGACGTAATCGTCCAGTCTTCCAAACCTCCGGCGCAACAGGACGGGGAGTTCGGCGGAAGCGTCGTGTAGAAGAGCGTGTAAACGCCGACGCAGTCCGCCCAACGGTTGCCGGGCATTTGGTCGCCGGACGACGGAGCGTCCGCGCCGGAAACGAATTCGCCGTTCGAACCGCGAACCGCCGCGCAGTTGACCGGACGGAAGTTAATATTCCCGCAGTCGCCGCCCAATTTCGCGACGCCGCCCTTGATTTTGTTCACCGCGCCGGTCGAACCGACGCAGGCTTCCGACGCGAAAATCGTGTTCGACGCGCCGTCCGCGATACCGGCGAAGTTCAAATTGAGTTTGTTCCCGTCGGAAGCGACGCCGCGGCATTCGTCCCATTCCCAAGACGTCGCGATATCGCCGCAGTTGACGCGGTAGTTCGTCGCTTTTCGTTCGTTTTCGGGACGTTTATTGGCGCCGTCCGACGGGCAAAGGAAAGCGTCGATATCGTTCAACCAAACGCGACGGACGCCGGCGCCGCGCGGGTCGTCGGCGCGCCGCGGTTGCATATCGCCGTCTTCGAGGTCGCCGATAAATTGTTGATACATCGCGTTTTGTTCGACGTACGGAAGCAACGCCGTCAGATACGAGAAGCGTTCGAAGTTGGCGCCGTCGCGGTTGTACTTTTTCAAGATATGTTGCGCGGAACGAGCCGGGAGGCGGCCGTTAATGTCGTAGAAGTTTTGCGCGGCCAAACCGAGTTGCTTCAGTTGGTTCGCGCATTGCATACGACGCGCCGCTTAGCGGGCCGCTTGGACGGCCGGAAGAAGAAGACCGATCAAAATACCGATGATCGCGATAACGACCAACAATTCGACAAGGGTAAAACCTTGACGTTTAGACATAGCTCAACCTTTCCATTTTTTAAATAACGTCAAATCGAACGCGCGGTCGTCCGTCGGCGATATGCCGAGCGACCGTTCGTTCAACGCGTCGCGACGTTTCGCGGTTGCCCGCGGTTTTGCCTCTTGTCGCGATTTTGTTCCCCGTTATTTTATCCGTTTTAAAAAAACGGCAAGGCCCCCTTGCGATAAAACGAGCTAAATTTTTCCCCGCAAGCGCTTTTTTTGCGAAAAATTTCCCGAAAAGGCGCGCCGTCGGCGTCTTACGGGACGTTTTTCCTCTCTTTATTTTTGCGTCTAAAATAAAAAAAACGTCGCCGACTTACGTCGACGACGTTTCCGTTTTAGGCGCTTAACGCGACTTCAACATTAGAGATTCGCGTCGGTTTCGCCGCCGAAAATGGAGCCCATCGCGCCCCAGACGCCGTAAACCGATTTGCCCGCGTAGTCTTGCGGACGATCTTTGTTCGGGCAAACGTCTTGCGCGTTCGCCGATTGGTCGCCCGCGTCGACCGTTTCGCTAATGAAGCGAACCGAACCGTCGCAGAGAACCGCGTTCACGCCGCCCGAGTGATAGCTCGAAGCCGACGTGATCACCCAGTCTTCCAAACCGCCGACGCCGCAGGACGGGGAGTTCGGCGGGAGCATCGTGAAGAAGAACGTGTAAACGCCCATGCAGTCCGCCCAACGCGTGCCGGAAAGTTGGTTGGCCGTCGTGCCGACGCTCGTGCCGGAAACGAATTGACCGTCCGAACCGCGAACCGCCGCGCAGTTGACCGGGCGGAAATTAATGTTGCCGTGGTTGCCGCCGATGAGCGCGACGCCGCCCTTAATTTTGTTCGTGTTGGAAGTCGAGCCGATGCAGGCTTCCGACGCGAAAATCGTGTTCGACGTGCCGTCGGTGATACCGGCGTAGTTCAAATTGAGTTTGTTCCCGTCGGAAGCGACGCCGCGGCATTCGTCCCATTCCCAAGACATCGCGATGTCGCCGCTGTTGATGCGGTAGCTCGTCGCTTTGAGGTCGCCTTCGGCGCGTTTGCCGGCGCCGTCCGACGGGCAAAGGAACGCGTTGATCGTGTTCAACCAAACGCGACGTTGACCGTTGCCGTGCGGGTCGTCGGTCGTCCACGGGGTCATGCTGCCTTTGTCGAGTTCGCTGGTGAATTGTTGATACAGCGCGTTTTGTTCGATGTACGGAAGCATAACCGTCAGGTACGAGAAACGTTCGAACGCGTTGCCGTCGCGGTTGTAGGTGCGGAGCAGGTATTGGGCCGAGCGGTTCGGAAGGTAGTCGTTAACATCGTGGAAGTTTTGCGCGGCCAGACCAAGTTGCTTCAGTTGGTTCGTGCATTGCATACGTCGCGCCGCTTCGCGAGCCGCTTGGACGGCCGGAAGAAGAAGACCGATCAAAATACCGATAATCGCGATGACGACCAACAGTTCGACGAGGGTAAAACCGCGTTTACCCCCCATTTTACCAAGTTTCACTTTCTGCCTCTTACTTTTGATAAGATTTGCTAGCAATAAACGCGACTTCGTCCCATGAAGCCGCGAAGAGTCCAAATTATAAGTCGCGCTCGTTTTCGCGCGCAATTTCAAAAGGCGTCCGCGGGAAACGTTTCCGATTCCCGCGAACCGTTTCGCGACGTTCTAATAACGCGTCTCGACGACGCGTTTCGAAACGCCGCCGTTAATTATTAAAGATTCGCGTCGGTTTCGCCGCCGAAAATGGAGCCCATCGCGCCCCAAACGCCGTAGGGGGAAGCCCCGCCGTAGTCTTGCGGACGCGCTTTGTTGTACGCGACGTCGTCGGCGGATTTCGATTGGTCGCCGGCGTCGATCGTTTCGCTAACAAAGCGTACGGAACCGTCGACCATAACGACGTTGACGCCGCCCGAGTGGTTGCTCGACGCGGCGGTAATGCACCAGTCTTCGGCGTTCGTGTTCGCGCAAGACGGGGAGTTCGGCGGGAGAATCGCGAAGAACGGCGTATAGTTGCCGTTCGCGTCGGCCCAACGCGCGCCTTGGCGCCAGTGTTGCCCGGTCGTGTCGACCGACGTGCCGGAAACGAATTCGCCGTTCGAACCGCGAACCGCCGCGCAGTTGACCGGACGGAAACCGAGGTTCGGCCAGTCGGTCGGCGAAGCGCCGTAGTTGCCGCCGAGGGTGGCGATGCCGCCCTTAACTTTATTCGCGGTGTTGGCGCCGCCCATAACCGCTTCGCTGAACGCCATCGAGTTCGACGTGCCGTCGGTAATGTCCGAAACGCTAATCGGGTGCGCGTCGCCGTCCGAACCGAACCCGCGGTATTCGTCCCATTCCCAACCTTTGGCGAGGTCGCCCGCGCAGATGCGGTAGCTCGTGCCGCAGACCGTTCCTTCCGGACGCTTCGCGTTGCCGTCGGACGGGCAGAGGAACGCCGCGATGTTCTTGCACCACGGCATTTCGGCGCTTTCGGTCCAAGGCGCGTTGCCGTTTTCAATTTGACGGATAACTTCGTCGTACATCGCGCTTTGTTCGATATACGGAAGCATCACGGAGTGCGCCGAGAAACGCGTCCAGTTGCCGTTGCCGGTATACTTCGACTTGAAGATTTTTTGCCCGGAAAGGTTCGGGAAATACTCGTGCACGTCGTGGAAGTTTTGCGCGGCCAAACCAAATTGCTTCAGTTGGTTCGTGCATTGCATACGACGCGCCGCTTCGCGGGCCGCTTGAACCGCCGGGAGAAGAAGACCGATCAAAATACCGATGATCGCGATAACGACCAACAGTTCGACGAGGGTGAAACCGCGAAGTTTACCCCCCCCCCCCAGTTTAACATTTTTCATTTTTCTGCCTCTGGTTTGATAAGATTTATTAATAAATAACGCGACTTTCACAATAAAGCCGCGAGAAGTCCCATAATGTTTATTTTATTAGCGCATTCTCGCCGCCGCGACGCGACCGTTCGCGTTGCGGCGATATTCGTTTCTTAAACCCCGGAACCGACGCGACGGTTCCGCCAATTTTTCTAAGATTTCTAAAAAATTTCCCAAAAAAAATCGCGCCGAGTCTTTTTCTCGACTCGGCGCGATAAAGTTGCGTTAAACGTTAACGGTTAAACCGTTTTTAACGACGTTTTCATCAAGCCTTCGCGGCTTTCGCCTCTTCTTCCGCTTTGACCAATTCCGGCGAGCGGAGGTTCAAAATCGACGCGAACAACGCCGCGGCGATCAACGACGAAATAACGAGCATCCCGAAAACGCGCGGCCAACCGGCTTCGGCGATCTTGGCGCGTTCGAGCCCGGCGGTTTCCTTCACTTTCTCGACCGTGTCGACGGAAGGATGGGCGCCGGTCGCGGCGCTCAGCTTATCGATTAACGCGACGCGCGCTTTCCCCACTTTCTCCTTCAACGCTTCCTCTTTCGCCGGTTTCGCGTTTTGGAAACGGCGTTCGGCGTCGTACAGCCCTTCGGCGGCCTTCACGACGTCGGCGAGGTTTTCGTTTTCAACGTCGACTTGAATAATCGCGGCTATCGCGTTATCGCGTTCCGCTTTCACCGGCGCGGTCGCGGAGTCGACCAAAACGCCGACGCCGAGCCCGGTAACGAGCGTCGAAAGGTAGCCGAAAAGTCCGGTGAGACCGCTCGACGCGGCGGCGGCCTTCTTCGTCGCGACCGTCGAGGCGACGCAGCCGATCAAGCATTGCGGACCGTAAATGAAGAACCCGATCAAGCTCATCAGAAGCGCGTTCAGCACGAGATTGCTCGAGTTAAACTTCCAGAAGAGGAACGCCGCCGCCGCGCAGCCGAGCATATAATAGAAACACGTCTTCGCGCCGCGCCCCCGGAAGAGCTTGTCCATCATAAAACCGCTCAAAAGAATCCCGAACGCGCCGAAAATTTCGTAACTCGCGGTCGTCCAACCGGCGGCTTTCAGGTCGACGCCCTTCGCTTGCGTCAGGAAGGTCGGCGCCCAGTCGAGAATCGAGAAACGCACGACGTAAACGAAGAAGTTCGCCCAGCAAAGAACCCAAATCGCCCAGTTCGAAAAGACGTGTTCGCAAAGGTTCGCCCAGCAACCGGCGTCTTTCTCCGGCTCCGCGTCGACGACCGGCGCCGCTTCGACCGCGGAACCGTCCGCTTTGCCGCGGGTGCGTTCGTAATATTTTTCGACCGGCTCGAACCCTTCTTTTTCCGGCGCGTCGCGAAG
This sequence comes from Thermoguttaceae bacterium, assembly GCA_017937685.1. Taxonomy (GTDB): domain Bacteria; phylum Planctomycetota; class Planctomycetia; order Pirellulales; family Thermoguttaceae; genus RUG369. The sequence continues at coordinate 37,849 of JAGBDD010000041.1, forward strand.
CGCCCAGAAGAGGAAAATCGCGCCGCTCAAGCTCAGCGCGGCCGGAACCAAGAAGCAGTAATGCCAACCGAACCCGACGACAAACGAGTTCAAAATGAAAACCAACCCCGCGCCGAGCGAGTGCGAAATATTCCAGGTCGCGAACTTGACCCCGTGTTCGCGCGGCGCGAACCAGTGCGTTAAACTCTTAGCGCAAGGCGGGAACCCCATCCCCTGCACCCAACCGTTAATAATCCAAAACGTCCCGATAACCCAAGCGAGCTTCGTCGCGCCGATCGATTCCGGAGCGATCCCGCAGAAAACGTTCGTCGACGCGGCCAAGAAAAGCCCGATCGACATAAAATAACGCGGGTTGACGCGGTCGCTCCAAATCCCGTTGACGAAACGCGAAACGCCGTAAAGGACGCCGTGAATCGTCAAGAAAAGACCGAGCGTCGTCTTCGTAACGCCGACCTCTTCGAGGCCCGGCATCGCCATCGTGATCGATTTGCGAACGAAGTAGAAGAAAATGTACCCGATCATCGTCCCGAACAGGATGCGCCAACGCCAATATTC
>JAGBDD010000042.1 GCA_017937685.1 Thermoguttaceae bacterium
CGACGCTCCGCGCTTGCGCCGACGTCGCCGCGCTCGAAGACCGGCTCGCCCGCTCGCTCGAAAAAATCGCCGAAGTCGGCGCGTTCGAAAAAACGCTCAACAACCTTTCCGCGACCGTTTGTCTTCTCAACTCGCGCCTTGCGTCGACGCCGGTCGCGCAGCCCGCCGCCGACGACAAATCCCGCGAAACCGCCCGACTCCAAGCGGAAGCGTTCGCCGCGCTCGACGCGCTCGAAAGCGACCTCGACGCGTCGACCGCCGCCGCGACGCCTTCCGAACCGGTCGTCGCCCCCGTCGCTCCCGTCGTCGCCGCGAACGCTCCGAAGTCGCCGCGCTCGACGCTCGGCAAAAAACGCTCCGCTTAACCGTTCGCCTCGCCGCAATGCCAACTCCTTTGTTTTCAACGTTTAAAAACTTTCGCCGATGAAACGTCGTTCCAGCGCCGCCGACGCCGAGGTCTCCCTTTTCCCGTTTCTCGCCGTTCTCCTCTGCACGATGGGAACGCTCGCGATGATTTTCGCGATCGCGTCGCAGAACGTCGCGCCGGACGGGAACGCCGTCGCGACGCTCGACGGCGAATCGACCGCGTCCTCGGAACGCGCCGAACGCTCGGACGGTCTCGACGCGGCTAAAACGGAAGAAGCGAAACTTGCCGACGCGCTCGAGCAAATCGGCGACGCGCCCCTTGAAGAATTGGAAGCGGAAATCGAATCGATCGCTTGGTTTTCCGACGAGTTGAACGGCGTCAAAACGCGAACGCAAGCCGCGCTCGAAAAAGAACGCGACCGTCTCGCCGCCGCCGAAAAATCGCTCGCCGACCTCCGCTCCGACGCGAGCGTCGCGAAAAAACGCCTCGAAACGCTCCGCTCCGAAACGATCGCCGACGAAGAAGAAAACGCGCTCGCGCTCCAAGAAAAAATCGACGCGCTCGACGCCGAAATCGAACGCCTCCAAACCGAAACGAAAAAACTTCGCAAAAAAAACGCCGACGCCAAACGCTCTTACGCGATCCTTCCTTATCAAGGAAAAAAAGGCGTTTTCCGCCGCCCGATTTACGTCGAGTGCAACGAACGCGGCGTTTTTCTCCAACCGGAGGGCGTTCCGTTCCTCTCGACCGACTTCCTCTTGGCGCGCTATCCCGGCAACCCGTTCGACGCCGGTTTGCGAGCGGCGGCGCGGCGTTACGTCGAGCTTAGCGGAGAAAAAACCGCCGACGGCGAAACGGTCGAACCTTACCCGCTCTTGATTATCCGTCCGGGCGGCGCGAGTCGTTATTATTCGGCGGTCGCCGCGCTCGCGTCTTGGGGGGGCGACTTCGGATACGAGTTCGTCGCCGACGACCAAGAAATCGCTTACCCGGAGCCGGACGCGGTTCTCGCCGACGCGGTTCGCGAGCAAACGGAATTTTCGCGTCGACGCTTAGCCGTTCAGTTGGCGGCGCTTATGTCGGCTCGCCAAGCCTCGACGTCGTTCGCGGGCGCTTCGCGGTTTAACGCGAGCGGTTCCAAGGGCGGCGCTTCGTTCGCGGGTTCCGGAAACGGTTCCAACGGAAACGGCGGCGCGCCCGCGTCGGCGCTTCAAACGCGTTTGGGTTCGCAAGTGAAACTCGGCGGCGTCGGAGGGCTCGGCGGTTTCGGTTCGAACGCGTCCGGCGGCGCGGTCGCGGGCGACGCTTCGCGTCAAGGCGGCGCGATTCCGGTCGGAGTCTCCGGCCCGCTCGACGACGCGCTCGCGCTCGGCTCGCCTAACGCGACGGGAACCAAAATCGACGACGGCGGCGACGCGTCCGGCGCGACGCTCCCCCGATATTCCGGAGATTTCGCGCGATTTATTCGTCCCGCGCCGACCGCCTCGAACGCCGAAACCGCGTCGTTCGCCCAAAACGCCCTAAACGCTCAAAACATTCAAAACGCCGAACCTTCCCCGACCGCGCAACCCGCCGACGCCGCGACGCTCGCCGAATCGACGCAAGGCGCCCGACTCGCAATACCGAACGCCGTCGCGCAAACGTCGCAAACGATTCCGACGCCGTCGAGCCCGCAAAACGCCGAAACCGCGCAAGGTTCGCCGTCCTCGCAAACGCCGCAAAACGCGTCGACGCCCTTCCTCGCGCAACTTCAAGGAACGCCGCAAAACGCCCAAAACGCGCAATCTTCCTCCGCGCCGAAAATCGACGCCCGCCAAACGCTCGGGAACACGACGTTCGGCGCCGGCGCGACCGGCTCGTCCGCGTTCGGAACGTTGGCCGACTCCGGCTCCGGCGCAACCTCGACTCGCGTCGAAGCGACCGAACCGAAAAAACCGGCCTCCGACCGCCCGTCCGCCCGCGAAAATCCGAACGCGATTCGCCTTTCCGACGAGCTTCGCCGCCCGTCGCAACAGGGCCTCGAACGCGGAATCCGCGTCCTTTGCTCCGCCGACGCGCTCGTTTTCCCCAAACAGCCCGGCCTGCGCGCCGCGACGTCCGTTTCGTTCGACGCCGACGCGCCGCTCGCCGACGTCGAACGCGAACTCGCCGACGCTATCGTCTTTTGCGTCAAGAGTTGGGGAGTCGCCGGACGCAATATGTACTGGGCGCCGTTCCTTAAAGTCGAGGTCGCGTCGAACGGCGAAGAGCGATTCCGCGAATTATCGGAGTTTTGCCGAACGCAAGGGCTGACGGTCGTTCGCGACGACCGGGGCGATTGAACGGGTCGCAACGAAAGCGCTAGAATCGCGCGTCGGCGGGAATACCCGGTCTTTTCGTTTGGTTCGAATATTTGGTCTTTGCTGGATTCCGACGAATAAAAGCGCCGCCGAGTCGCCATTTTCATTGAAAAAACGCTTGTTTCTCTTCCAAAATCGGGTAAATTATCTATAAAGAAACGTCGCGCGCGCCCGACGAGTTCAATTTTCTCGCGACGCGTCGCGTTCGAATCGAAGAACGTCCTCCCCCCCCTTGGGCTTCTTTGCGCGGGCGCTTTGTCGGCGATCTTTCCGCGTTTCCGTTTCTTTATCCTTGTATACGTTGTCGACAACTCGTTTTCCCGAGCGGACGTCGTCGTTTTTTTCGGCGGCGGTCGCGGCGGCCGGAGACGTATTGTCGTCGACGCGGACCCGCTCGACGCGCGGCCCGTTTCGTCGTTCCTTTATTCGTCGACCGCCGTTATGAACTTCGATTCCGAAAACCGCCGTCCCGACCGCGAAAATAACGCTTACTGGGAAAATTTTTTACTGCGTATGGAGGCTGAAAACTACCTCGACGAATCGTTTTACCGCCTTCGCTTCGGCGACGTTAAACAAGAAAACGACGAGTTGCGCTATATTCTCGCCTGGGAAAGTTCGCCGATTTCAACGATTTTACAACTCTTAGGCGATTCTTGGCGTCCGCTGAACCTCCGCGCGGCGTCGGACGAGGAAGTTTCCGCGGCGCTCGTCGACCTTGCGGAGCGTTTGCGTCGTTTGCATCAAGAGATTTTTCGCGCCGACCATCTTTCGGATCGTCGTTTGTACGCTTTGATCGTTAAGCGGGTTTTACCGGACAAGCAGAAGCGGTTGCCGTCGCCGCCTTGTTCCGCCGTTTGGACTTTCGAAACTTTCACGGAAGACCAAGAATTAGACGAAACGGACCTTACGGTTTGGCTAACGTATTACGCGACGCCGGAAGAACGCCGTCTTTGGGCGAAAGAGAACAACGCCGTTCCCCCGCCGCGCCAAACGCCGCTTTACGCGCGCCGTTTCCCGTCGCTGAACGGCGGTTGCGACAGCCTCAACGACCGACGCTGACGCGTTCGCTTCCGTCGCTGAACGGCGGTTGCGACAGCCTCGACGACCAACGCCGACGCGTTCGTTTCCGTCGCTGAACGGCGGTTGCGACAGCCTCGACGACCGACGCCGACGCGTTCGTTTCCGTCGCCGAACGGCGGTTGCGACAGCCTCGACGACCGACGCCGACGCGTTCGTTTCCGTCGCTTGAATTTTCCCCGTCCCCCGCCAAGCGCGCCGACGCCGGTTTCCTCCGTTCGTCGACGCGCTTTCGACGTTCGTTCCGCCGTCGTTATTTTCAGTCGCCCCAAGCGTTCATCTTCGCGACTTTTTCGCTCCAATTTTCCAACGCGGCGTCCGCCCACTCGAACCATATCTTAGCGTCCTCGTCGTCGTTTATCGCCGCAAGCCGAAAAAGTCTCTTCGCTTGCTCGAAATCTTGCTCGACGCCGACGCCGTAAAAACGGCATATCCCCAATAACAATCGCGAATATCCGTCTCCTAATTTTTCCGCTTTTTCAAGATACTCGAGCCCTTGCGCAAAACCGATTTTGTCGCCGATTTTTTGGAACGCCTCGGTAATCTCGGACGGCAATTCGCTCAACGAAACCTTTCCTAAAACGACGTTCCATTTTTCCTCGGCGTCCGACAATTTTTGCCAAACCGCCGCTTTCCCCAACCCCCTTAACGCGCGTTGGTTTTCCGCTTCGACGGCGGCGCGCCAATACTTTAGCGCCTCGCTCCAATCTCGCTCGACGCCGGCCCCCAGCATATATCTCTCGCCCGCGATAGCCGCCGCGTTAAGCTCTCCAAGTTCCGCCGCGCGACAAAACCAACGCGTCGCTTCGGCTTCGTCTTCGCCGTCGTACATAAAACCTAAATTCATAGCGGCGACCGCGTAGTTCAAATCCGCCGCTTTACGCCACCAAGCGCTCGCTTCTTTTTTGTTTTTCTTAACGCCGTCGCCGTTAAAGCAGCAAATCGCCAAGCGGTTCATCGCGTCGGCGAACCCCGCTTCGGCGGCTTTGCGATATAAGCTCGCCGCTTTTTTCACGTCTTGCTCGACGCCGCTTCCCAACGCGTAACGCTCGCCCAACAAAGTCGTCGCCTCCGCGTCTTGCAGTTCGTCGCCTTTCCGGAACCATTTCACCGCTTCTTCGTCGTTTTGCCACACGCCGACGCCGTTGCCGTAACAATATCCCAGGTAACAACAGGCTCTTGCGTTGCCTTGCGCCGCCGCGTCGCGAAAATACCGAATCGCCGTCGGATAATCCTGTTCGACGCCGTTTCCTTCAAAATAACATATTCCCAACTGTTGCGTCGCTTCCACGCACTCCAAATCGGCGGCGCGATTGTACAGCTCGACCGCTTTTTTGTAATCTTGCTCGAAACCGTGCCCGTAGTAGTAACAGTTTCCTAAATTAAAAAATCCCCAATTATAATTAAAGTCGGCGGCGCGACGAAACCAACGCGCCGCTTCGTCGTAGTCCAGCTCGACGCCGTGTCCCCAGTAATAACATATTCCCAACCCGTTCATCGCGTAAACGACGTTTTTTTCCGCGGCGTCGCGATAAAGGCGAATCGCTTCGCCGTAATCCTTTTCGACGCCGTGTCCGTAGTAGTAACATTCGCCCAACCAAGACTTCGCTTCAAGCCACCCAAGTTCGTCCGCTCGTCGGAAACACTTGATCGCCGCCTCGAAATCTCGCTTGACGCCTAGGCCGAGATAATAACAAACGCCCAATTTCCCGCTCGCCGCCGTCTCGCCTTTTTCCTCGGCGATCCGATACCAACGCATCGCTTCCGCGTAATTTTGTTCGACGCCGTATCCGTTGTAATAGCAATCGCCCAACCAACAAATCGCATACGGCGCGCCGGCTTCGGCGTACTCGCTGCTCAGTTGAAATATCCGAGCGAACCAACGTTCCGCTCTCTCTTCGTTTTTAACCGTTCCCCAACCGTTTCGATAACAAGCGGCCACCCAGCTAAACGCCCCCCAGTTATCCTGCTCCGCGGCTCGATTCCACAAATCCCACGCCAAACACCGGTCTTGTTCGACGCCGTTTCCATAATAATAACAGCCGCCTAACCAAGCGGTCGCGTTCGAGTTGTTCAAGTCGGCCGCTCGGCTAAAAAGTTGAACCGCTTTTTCCGGGTCTCTTTCGACGCCCCATCCCCTCTCATAGCAAACGCCTTCTCCCAGATACCCCTCGGCGTAGTTTTTTTTCGCGGCTTGTCGATAAAGTTCGATCGCCTTAGCGTAGTCCCGCGGAACGCCGATTCCCTCGCGATAACAATCGCCTAAAGCCGAGTAAGCGAACGAACAATTCAACTCGATCGCTTCGTTATATAATTGAATCGCCTTAGCGTAATCGCGCTTGACGCCGCATCCGAAGCAATACGTTCCCGCCAAATTCGAAACGCCGACCGCGCACCGTAATTCGGCGGCGCGACGGTGATATTTCACCGCCGCGGCAAAATCCAACTTTGTCCCGCGTTTGTTAAAGTAGCATCGCGCCAACTGATTCAGAATCAACGCGTCGTCGCCGTTTTTCGCCAACTCTTGGAAGCCTTCAAACGCCGCTTTGTGCAGTCGTTTCGCTTCCTCTTCGTCTTTGCGAACGCCCAAACCGTCCTTATAACAGTCTCCTAAGACGTTTTGCGCGATCGGGTTTTCCGCGTCCGCTCGACTCGCCCAATAGATCGCTTTTTTGTAGTCCGGCGGCGTCGCTTCGCACCCGTCGTAATAAAGAAGGGCCAACGCCGCTTTCGCGTCGCTTAAACCGGCGTTCGCGGCTTGCGTCAAAAGATCGAGAGCGCGAAAACCGTCGATTTTCGTTCCGTCGAGCCCCCACGCTAACGCGCGCCCTTCGCGGTAAAGCTCGTCCGCGACGTTTCGCGTCGCTTCTTTCAAGACAAAATCGACGCCGTCTATTTTATAATACGGAGTTTGCGTTTTTTTAAATATTTTTTGAACGCGCTTTTGCGTCTGATCCGACGCGTAACTACAGACGTGCAAAAAAGTAACGCCGCCGTTCCGACTTTCCGCTTTTCCTTTGAGACCTTCGATAAAATAATGCGTAAAAACGCTTTTTTGCAACTCCGCGTCTTCGAAACTCGCTTCGCCCGAACTGCAACTTTGCAAAAACGCGATCCCGGAAGGGTCGATCGTTCCAAAAGCGCGCCCTAAACCGGCGCCGACGCTCTTCGCTTGCGCGGGCAAACGGCACGCGTCGACGATCATCATTTTAAATTCAGCCGGATGAGCGCGCAATTTCTCCGTTAGCTCGTCGATCAAAATCGCCGACTCTTTCGTTACCGTCGTCGTATTTTCGCCCTTACAACTGCAAACGACGTCTTTCGGACAAAACGCCGCCTTGCCGTCCTGCGTCTCGAACCCGTGCCCGGAAAGCGCGATAAAAATTGTCGAGCGCGGGCCCGCCGCGTCCAACAAATCCTTGATCGCGCCGTCGATATTTTTTTTCGTCGGCTGTTCTCCGCGCGAACCTCCGCTAATACAACGCCAAATATTTTCCTTAGGAAACCCGAGTTCCAAGAGCGCCCGCTCCAACGCTTCCGCGTCGGAACTCGCGTAATTTAAATTCCCTAACGCTTTATACTCGTCGACGCCTACTAAGAGCGCGAAACAAGAGTCGACGTCCTTGGAGATCGTTTTTAGTCCGTAAATCGGCGGAAGCGGCGTTTCGAACGTCTCCGTTCGCGTCGGCGACGATTTTTCCGGCGACGACCAAAATCCGCCGATTTTTTTCATCACTCCGACGACGGGTTTCAACGCCGTCCCCAAGCTCGAAAATTTTTTTCCACGTTCTTTCATCGCCTTTATTTCCTCGTATCTATCGACGTCCACAAATCGCATCGCGCGACAAATTACATAAAGTATATCCTAATTCCGTTCTTTTTGCAATAAAGCGGACTTGTATCGACCCAAAAAACGCGATAAAAACGCCGACGCGCTAGAAGAAAAACGTCAAGAAACAAAAAAAAGCGTCCGCCGACCGAAATCGACGAACGCTTCTTTTCAAACTACCCGACAGGGATTCGAACCCCGACAAAGGGAACCAAAATCCCTTGTGCTACCGTTACACCATCGGGTAATTACGCAATCATTATAACCCGAA
>JAGBDD010000043.1 GCA_017937685.1 Thermoguttaceae bacterium
AACCGCCTTACCAACGACTCCTCCCCAATTTAACAAGCGTCAAAGAAGCCGACGCGCCTTCGCTTCCAAATATTTATTGATCAACGGCGCCGCCGCGTCCTCCGGGAAAACGTCGAGAACCAACGCTCCGCGCGCTTCGAGGCGCCGCAACGTCCGACGGCGCCAGTTAAGAATTTCCGCCGCCGCGCTCGCTCGATAAAACAACTCGTCGTCCGTCGCGTCTTCCGGTCGCGTTTCCCGCAAAAGAAAACGCTCGATTTCGTCGTCGCCGCCGGATTCGCGACGCAACCAGCCCAAGTCGAACCGTCCGTCTTTTTTCGCTCCGTTCGCGCTCTCCGGAACCAAAGCGTCCGCCGATGCCGCGTTCTCGTTCGCCGACGCCGACGCCGACGCCCTTTCCCGTTTTTCCCAACGTTCGATCGCGTCGAACAAGGAGCGGTCGCGGAAAAAAAGCCCCAACGGCAGATGTTTTCCGCTCAAACTCGTCGCGACGCGTTCGATTTGCTCCGCGTTTCGCTCGTCCATTACGTTCGTCGCCAACACTACCAGCGAACGTTTCCTTAACCGCGACGCTAAATAAGCGAAAGCGCGGTCGTATCGCGACTCGACCCGTTCCGGAAAGACGTCGTAAAGCCCGCAGATTAACGCGTTCATCTGCGCCATTCCGCCGCGCGGCGCGACGTATCGCTTCGCTTCGTCGGAGAAAACCAAACAGCCAACCTCGTCTCCCTGTTTTAGCGCGAGGTAAGCCAGCGCCAACGTCGCGTTGAGCGCCGCGTCGAAAAAAGAAACGCCGCTCGCGCGATTCGTCGTCGTCCGCCCGGCGTCGATCGCCAAGACGATTCGCTGATTTTTTGACGTTTGAAAGACGCGCGTCGTCAATTTATTTCGTTTTGCCGTCGCTCGCCAATCGATAAATTTATACTGATCGCCCTCTTCGTAATCGCGGAGTCGCTCGAACTCGTCGTTTTGCCCGACCGTTCGAGTTCGCCGCATCCCGAGAAGCGTTTGCGAAGCGGCGCGTCCCAACGTTTCAAAGCTCGCCAGCCGACGCAAATTCGGATAAGCGCGAAACGTCGTCGAGCAAGGAAGACGACGGTATCGACGCCAAAATCCGAGGCGCCCGACCAGTCGAAGCGCGACAAACTCCAACGAGTATTCGCCGCGGCGATTCCAACGCAACCGATAGCGCAACGTCTCCTTTTGACCGCCGGGAATCGTTCGCGTTTCAAAGCGCGCCCCGTCTTCCAACGCCGCCTCGTCCTCGTCCGAGCCCCAAAGCGCCTCCGTTTCGTCGCGCGGCGCCAATACGTCGGCGTTCGGGTTCGAATCGTCGACAATCTCCAACGAAACGGCGCGGTTCGAACGGTTTTCGATCGTCAACTCGACGGCGCTCGCAACGCCGACCGACGCGACCGGCTCCGCTTTTCGCGTCGCCGTCAATCCGCGACCGCCCCCGGCGACCGTCGCCAAGTCGAACGCCAAAATCGCCGCGACGATAAAGTCGAGCGACGCGACGAACCAACCGCCGACGCCCGCGCCCTTCGCCCAACCGTCGCCGTCCGCCGCGAGCGACGCAAAAAAAACGAGCGACGCGACCGTCGGCAACGCAACCGCGACCAACGCCCGTCGCGTCGGATACGTCCGAAAGCAAAGAGCCGCCGCCGTCGGAAGCGCAAACGCCGCCGGAAACGCCAAATAACCCCAATATTCGAAAAAGTCCGCGCCCATTTTCACCTCGTTTCGACTTTCGCCCCGACGCCGCGCCTTACCCGTCGCGGTTCGACGCCTTCCTTATATTATAAAGAGTCGGAAGGCGAAAGCGCGCCTTTTTTGAGAAAATTTTCAATTTTAATCGATTTTGTTCTAACGCGGCAAGAAACAAAAAAACGCGGCGCGACAAAAATCGCGACGCGTTTCAAAAACCGCGCGTTCCGTTCGAAAAATCAAACGTTCGACGCGTTATTCGCTCCGATTAGAGAGCGGCTTTCGCCAATTCGACGACTTTATCGAACGCGACCGGGTCGGCGACCGCCATATCGGCGAGCATTTTACGGTCGAGAACGATGTTGGCCTTTTTCAGACCGCTGATGAATTGGCTGTAACGGAGTCCGCGCATACGGACGGCGGCGTTGATACGGACGATCCACAGGGAGCGGAAGTCTCGTTTGCGCACGCGACGGTCGCGAGTCGCGAACACGTCGGCGCGCAAGACGGTTTCCTTCACGGTGCGCAGCAATTTGCCGCGACCGCCGCGAAAGCCCTTCGCTCGTTTAAAAAGTCGTTTCTTCGCTCGACGACGCGCCGCGCCTTTACTAACTCTCATCTCTCAATATTCCTTAAATGCAAAGTTTTTGGTCGAAACCAAGAATCCGACGAACTCGAAAGCCCGCCGCAAACTCGCGTTTGGAGTCGACGTTGAACGAAAATCAGGTCCCAAGCGCGCCGGTCGAAGCGACTCGAACCGCTCGGCGTTTCCCACCCGTTTTCAGAAACCGGCGTTTTCCTTCGATCGCGACGTCGAGAAAAAACCGGAAAAACGTTCGACGCGAAACAAACCGCGCCGACGACGTTCGATCAATAACCGCCTTTGCCGAGCGCTTTGATCAAACGTTTTTCTTCGCACGTGGCGACCGGATCCGTGCCGCGGAGGTTGCGGACGCGTTTGCTGGTCATACGCCAAGCCAAGTGGCTCGTACCGCTGTGACGGTGTTTGACTTTTCCGTTGGCGGTAACGCGAAAACGCTTAGCCACGCCTTTGTGAGTCTTCATTTTAGGCATTTGGAAGCCCTTTCCTCTCGTTGCAAGTTTGCTGTTGGGGTCGGAAAACGCGACGCGACGACCAAACGACGCTTAGGGCGCCGTCCGCGTCGAAACGCGTTTTTTCGCGACGTCCCGAACGGTTCGATTCGAACGGAGCGTTTCGCTCGACCTCGCGTCGTTTTTATTCGACGCGACGCGGCCAAACGGCGTTTTCGACTTCGCGCGGTTCGGGATAACGTCTTATTATACGCCGCGCCGCTCTCGACGCAAGGGGGCGTTTGCGCGTCAAACGCAAATTTTCCCGAAAAACTTTCGTTTCCAACGTTTTTTCCGTTTATACCGACTTTAAATCGCCCAATAAAGCGAAAAAAAGTGCAAAACGCTTCCCGCCAAGACGAAAAGATGCCAAATCGAATGCGCCCAACGCACTCGTTTCATCACGAAGAACCCGCAACCGACGGTGTACGCGATCCCGCCCCAGAGGAGCAAACGCCACGAAACCAGCGGTATCGACTCGTAAAGTTGCCGCGCGACCAAAACGACGAACCATCCCATCGTCAAATAAAGTATCGTCGAAAACCGCTGCGCGCGCCGTTCGTATACCGCGAACGCGACGATTCCGATCGCCGCCAACGCCCAAATCGTTCCGAAAAGCCACCAACCCACCCAGCCGTACATCGGCCCCAAGCAGAATCCGGTGTACGTCCCGGCGATTAGCAAATGAATCGCCGAATGGTCGAGAATCGCGAAAACCCGTTTCGCTCGCGGCCTCGCTAGCGAATGATAAAGCGTCGACGCCATATATAGCGTTACGAGCGACGCGCCGAAAATCGAATAACCGACGACGTACCCGGCGGTCGCGCCTTCTGGGGCTCGCGTCGCCGCCCGCACGACCAAGAGCGCCAGCGCCGCCAACGACAGACACGCGCCGATCCCGTGCGTGATCGAGTTGGCGATCTCTTCGCCCAACGTATAACACGGCGCCGCGCCGCAATGTTTCGCGTCCAATTCCTTCGCGTTCATTTTACGCACTTCCTCCGTTTTATGCAAACTCTCCATATCCTCTTCTTTTTCGCCGTCGACGTGAAATTTCTCCCCCGTCTCGCCAAAATCGCGGATTCGCCAAGCGCAAAAAACACCGTCGTTATTTTACGTCGAACCCCGTTTTTTTCAAGGGGACGCCCCGACGCGCTAGGCTCGATAAACAATTTTTTCGCCTAAAATCCGCGTTATCGTATACTATCCGCTCGTTCTTCACGAAAGAAAACGACGCAATATTTTCAAGAAAACCGCCGTTAAAATCCTCAAAAAAACGCCGGTTTAACAAATTTTCGCTCAAACAAGGCGACCGCAATCCCCCAACGCCGTCGCGCGAAGCGTTCCGTCGAAACCGAGCGGCGCCCAACCGCCAAATAAAATCCAGAGACGTCAAGAAACAAAAAAACCCGTTCGCAAAGAACGGGTCAAAAGCGGAGGACACGGGGCTCGAACCCGCAACCCCTTACGGGGCACCTCATTTCCAATGAGGCCGCTAACCATTCGCTTATCCTCCAAGCGGGCTATTCATACCGTCATTATAGTCGCCTTTTCCGATTGTTCAAGGGCTAAAATTTTATTTTTTCATTTTTTTATCCGCGCCGGCTCAAATCGCGCCCTAATTTTCGGCGCGCCAACGTTAAAAGCCCGTTCGCTTTCCCAAACCGCCTATTTCATCAACCGTTTCTTCATTTTAAAGCTCGCATAACCGGAAATTTTAGAAAATTCCTCTTTACTTACGTTAAAAAAACGGTTATTCTCCCGGACGTTTAGGCGCCGAGCCGTCGAGCGTCGCCGTTTCGCAACGCGACGTCTCCGACTTCAAGAGAATCTTATTTTATCGCCGACGAACGCCTTCTTGGGCGCGCGCTCGGTTTCCGCGGCTTCCCTCGCGGCGCCTTCCGCAAATTCAACGTATTTTACGCATCCTCGCAGCGTGGGCGTCGTCCCCCCATTTTAACGACGTTAAGCGACGAGACGGAGAAAAAAATGAAAAAATTGGACGTTATTTTGTCGAGCGCGTTCCTTTTCGCCGCCGCGACGGCGAACGTCGACGCGGTCGCGTTCGCTCAAGGTTTCGGCGATTACGTCGCGCCCGCCCCGACGCAAACCGCGTCGCCGCCGGCGCCTTCAGCTCCGCAAACGCTTCCCGCCGCCTCGGCTCGAACGATCTCGACGCGCCAAGCGGCCCCGGCTTCCCAATCGCTTCCAGTCGCCCCGTCGCGCCAAACGCCGCAAACGCCGCAAGCCCCTCAAACCGCTCAATCGACGCAACTTACTCCGAACGGCGCCGCGTCCTCGGCTCAACGCGCCCTTCCGACCGCCGACGTTCCCCCCGCCGCTCGGTCGACTCGTCTCGCTCAAACGCCGCCCAACGCGTCGTCCGCTTATTCGGCCCCCAACGTTCGCTCGACTCCGGCTCGTCCCGCCGAAGCGCAACCGGTTAGCGTCGCGCAAACGCCGCGCCCCGTCGCGACCGCGCCCCAAACGAGCGCCGCGTCTCCCGCTAAAACCAACAAAACCGCGAAAACCGGCGGTTCGGGCGCCGTCGCCAACGCGTTCGTTCCGCCTCCCGCGCACTATAAATTGTCCGAAAACGATCAACTGAAACTCGACGAATTTTTAGCGCATTGGGAGAATTTCGGCCAAGGAATCAAACAAGTTTCCTGCGACGTTCATATGATGGAATTTGACGGCGGTCTTCTCCAGCAAGACTCGAAAAAACCCGTCGCGCACAACTGGGGACTCTTCCGATTCAAAGCGCCGAATCAACTCCTCTACCACATCAAGGGCGAATTTTCCTACGCCAACGCCGAGTCCGGAAGCGACGCCGTTTGGCAAGAAGGAAAAAACGAGTTGAAAATTGTTCTCGACGGAAAATCGTTAACGCAATACGATTACGAAAACAAGAAAGCGGTTGTTTACCCGCTCGCCGAAGACGAACAAAACCTTGATTTGACGATGGACAACGGTCAATTTCCCCTTTTCTTCGTCGCGAAAGCCGAAACGCTTAAAAACCGTTTTTACCTGCGCTTAGTAACGCCGGCGTCGAAGCGACAAAGCGAAGTTTGGATCGAAGCGTTCCCCCGCTACGCTCGCGACGCGCAACAGTTCCAATCGATCGTCGTCATTTTGGGCCTGAAAGATATGCAGCCGACCTATATGCGCAAAGTCGGCGTCAACGGCAAGAGCAAAACCGACCTCAAATTCGAACGCGTCGAGGTCAACAAGGGGCGTTGGACGATCGAAGGAACCGTCGACGACGATTGGACGAAGGAAGTGCGTCCGGAGCGTTTCTCGTTGCTGCGTCAGGAAGCGGTTGAGACGAATTACGCGCAAACGTCGAGCGCTCCGGCTCCGAACGCCGCGCCGCTTTCGCCGACGCCCGCTCGAACCGCGACGCGCCCCGACGTTAAAAACGTCGTTCGATAACGCCGCGTTTCAACAAAATTCCAATAAAAAAACGCGCCACCTTTACCGCGACGCTTTTCTTTAATCGACGTCGATTTTCTAAGTCGGCGTCAATTTTCTTTTTATCGCGTCAAATCTTTTTTCGAACGACGCGAACCGCCTTCCCTTCGCTTCTCGGGAGCGTTCCCGGCGGCAACACGTCCCCTTTCGGCGAAAATCCGAGCCGCTCTTTGAGGTGTTTTTCGACGACGAACCCGCTGACGCCCGGCTCCGCTTCGACCAAAATCCGCACGTCGTTGACGCCGTCGCGCTCTTCGAGGATAATTTGGTAATCCGGGTGGACGCCCGGGAGTTCGAGGAGCGCTTGCTCGACTTGCGACGGGAAGAAATTAACGCCTTTAACGATTAACATATCGTCGACGCGACCGGAAATCGCGTCGATTTTCAAGTGCGTTCGCCCGCAAGCGCAACGTTCGCGCGTCAAAATCCGGGTCAGGTCGCCGGTTCTAAAGCGAATAACCGGAAGCGCTTCCCGCGTCAGCGCCGTAACGACCAACTCGCCGATTTCGCCGTCCGGAACCGGTTCGCGCGTCGTCGGGTCGAGAACTTCCAAATAGTAATGGTCTTCCCAAACGTGAATACCGGAATGATCGCGACAATCCATCCCGAGCGTTCCGACGCCCCCCGTTTCGGTCATCCCGTAAATATTGAAGACGTCGATCCCGAGACGCGCGCGGATTTTCTCCTTCATCGCGTCGGTAACCGCTTCGGCGCCGAAGACGCCGGTCTTCAAATTCGGCAGTTCGACGCCCATTTTATCCATCACTTCGATGATTCGCGTCGCGTAAGAGATTACCGCCGCGAAAATCTTCGTATTGAAGTCGCGAGCCAGCCGAATTTGCCGCTCGGTGTTCCCGGAACCGGTCGGAATGACGAAAAGTTCCGCCGCGCGCGCCCCGTGATACATCCCGAACCCGCCGTTGAAGAGCCCGAACGACGGCATAATCTGAATCGGGTCGCCCGGTTCGCCCCCCGCCATTCGGTAACAGCGCGCCATACACTCGGCCCATTGCGCCAAGTCGGCTTGTGTGTAGGGCATAACGACCGGCGTTCCGGTCGAGCCGCTCGACATGTGCATCTCGCGAATCGTATTTTTCGGAACGCAGCACATTCCCATCGGGTACGTTTCGCGAAAATTCGCTTTCGAGATCGTCGGCAACTTCGCGAGGTCTTCGATTCCGCGAAAATCGCCGACGTCGACGCCCGCTTTTTGGTAAAGCTCGGCAAAATAGGAATTATTTTCCGTCGCGTAACGAACGATTCGAATCAATTTTTCGTTTTGCAACGATTTTAACTCGTCTTGCGACGTCGTTTCCGCCGCCCGATTGAAATAAATATCCGTTTCGGTAGACATTATTCGCGCCCTTTCCCGTTCAAATTTCGCCGTTTTTACCGTTTTCGCTAAACGCCGCCGTTTAACGAAATCTCTTCGAACGCGGCGTCCGATTTTAGCGTCGCCGCCCGTTCGGCTCGTTTCGACGCCGTTAAAATAATCGAAATCGCGAAAAAATCAAGAGCCCCGCCGCCTTTGCGCTTCGAAATTTCCGAAAAGTCGCTCAAAATTTCTCTTGCGATAAATTCCGATTATTTTAAAATAAGGCAAACGAGACGCCGGAAACGCGTCGCCGTCCTTTGCGACCGTTAAATCCGCTCCCTTCCCCTTAAACGCCCCGACCGACACAAACCGCGCTTTCGACGCAAAGCACCCAGCCCCGATATTCCTCCTATGTTCGACGCTATTCTTCTCGCCTCTTACGGCGGCCCGGAAAAAATCGACGACATTAATCCGTTTTTAGACCGAATATTAACCGGAAAGCGCGTTCCGCCCGCTCGCCGCGCCGCAATTTTCGAGCGATACGAGCGTTTCGCCGGCGTTAGTCCACTCCCGGGCGAGTGTCGTCGTTTTCTCGACCGCTTGCGCGAAGCGTTCGCCGTCGTCGCGACGCCCGCAAAAACGACAAATCCGGCAAACTCTCCCGCCGACGCCGCGCCTCAACCGCCGTCGAGCCCCCGAATTTATTGGGGCAACCTTTACGCCCCGCCGACTTTCGACGACGCGTTCGCTCAAATGGAAGCGGACGGCGTTCGCCGCTTGTTCGTTTTCCCAACGTCGGCGTTCGGGTCGCCGCAAAGTTGCCGCCGATATATCGACGCAGTTCGCGACGCGGTTCGCCGCCGGTCGCCGGAATTTGCCGCTCGACTCCAAATCGCGCAAACGCCGCCTTTCTTCGATCTCCCGGCGTACCGTCGCGCCGCCGCCGACGCGCTTTTGACCGCGCTCGCTTGGGACGAACTCGAATCGAATCCGTTTGACGCCGCCGCGCCGTTCCCCAAAACCGCGCAAACTCCGCATTTTTCCAACGCCGCCGATTTTAACGTCGACGAAGCCGACGACGCGCCGCCGAAACGCTTGATTCTCTTTTCGGCGCACTCGCTCCCGACCGACGACGCGTCAAAATCGGCGTATTCCGCCCAGCTTCTCGCCGCGTCGACCGCCGTTTTACGTTCGACGCTCGACGCGCCGGGATTTGGCGGTCAAGTCGCCGAGGAAAAAAACGCCGCCGAAGACGCCGACGCGACGCGACGTTATCCCGCTCGCGATCTCGTTTTTCCCGACGCCGCCGACTTTGCGCCGGAGTTGCGCCGCCGTTTGCGTTCGGTCGGGCTCGACGCCGCGCTCGCGTTTCAGAGTCGGAGCGGTTCGCCGGGAACGCCTTGGCTCGAACCGAGCGTCGGCGACTTCGTTCGCCGTTACAAAGAAGAAAATCCAAACTGGAACCGACTTATCGTTTCGCCGATCGGTTTCTTTTTCGAGAATATGGAAACCGTTTTCGATTTAGACGTCGAATTGAAGGAAGTTTGCGACGAACTCGGCGTTTCGTACCGCCGCGCGGCCTGTTGCGGCGCCGACGACCGTCTCGTTTACGCCGTTCGCGACCTCGCCTGCCGCGAACCGTCCGACTTCCCGGTCTGCCGCTCGGCGCCCGGCGCCTGCGATTTTAGTTGCCGACGCTCAATCGAACGCTAAAATCGTTAAAATCCGTCGAAACGTTCTCTATCCAAAACTTAAAATAGGCGCTTTCGGCAAGTTAAACGCCCTTCAAAAAGAAAAACGGCGAGCCGAACCGTTCAACCGTCGTTCGACTCGCCGTTCAACAGCGAATATAATCCGCAAAATCGGCCTAAACGTCTAAAACGTTCAACGCAATTTCGGCCCGTCGCTCCGCAAAAGCGCGTCGAGCTTTTTCGTCGCGCTTCCGGCTAACTCCTCGCATTTGCGACGCGCCCCGGCGTCCCCGGCGTCGGCGGCGATTTGATACCATTTCGCAGCGATATAATCGTTTTTCGCGACGCCGCGACCATATTCGTAACACTGCGCGAGGCGCCCGATCGCCGCCAAGTCGCCCTGTTTCGCCGCCGCCTCAAAAAGTTCGAACGCCTTTTCGTCGGAACGCTCGACGCCGAGTCCGTTCAGGTAAAGCCAACCTAAGTTCGTTTGCGCCGCCGCGAGCCCGACCGCCGCCGCGCGCTCGAACCAAACCGCCGCCTCTTTAAAATCAGCTTTGACGCCGAGTCCTTTCTGATAACGCCAACCGAGGTTGTTTTGCGCTTCGGCGAGCCCCGATTCCGCCGCCGCTTGGAGCCAACGCGTCGACTCTTCGATATTTTTTACGACGCCAATTCCGTTTTCGTAACAGTGCGCGAGATTATTTTGCGCTCCGGCGAGCCCTTGTTCGGCGGCTTTGCGGAACCAACGGGTCGCCGCGCCCGCGCTTTTGCGAACGCCGAGCCCGTTCAAATAGGCCCAACCCAGATTGTTTTGCGCCGCCGCGTCTCCGGCGTCCGCCGCGCGACGAAACCAAGAGGCCGCCTCGTGAAAATCTTGCGGAACGCCGACGCCCTCGTCGAAACAAAGACCGAGATTGTTCGCCGCCGTCGCGCTTCCCGCCTCCGCCGCTTTTCGGAAAAGGCGAACCGCGTCGCGCGGGTCGCGTTCGACGCCGACGCCGTGTTTGCGCCGCCAAGCCAACTCGCAAAGCGCGTCGAGGTTTCCGGCGTCCGCCGCCGTTTGCAACGCGTCGAGTTCGGTCGTTTCGTCGAAAACCGGCGCGTTCGCTTCGGCGTTCGTCGTTTCGTTCGCAACGTTTTCTTCGTTTGTCATCGTCGTTCGCTCCTCGACGCTAACGGTCGCGCAAAATTTTAACGATTATGCGACGGCAAAACATTCCCGCCGCCGCGTTTTCATTCCCAATGAAGTCGATTTTTCCCGTCGAATCGACAGTCGGCGCGACCAGCGTCGCGAAAAACTTCGCCGCCGCCCTTAAAATTTAGAACGCTCGCCGCCTTCCGACGCTCGCTCTTTCCGTTTTTCCGGCTTCGCTCGCCCGAAAATCGACGAACGCGAACTTTTCGGGAAACGTTCGCTCTTCAGTTTTCCCAAGTTCGCTCGCCCGAAAATCGACGAACGCGAACTTTTCGGGAAACGTTCGCCCTTCCGTTTTTCCGGCTTCGCTCGCCCAAACGCCAAACCGCGCCTGTAAAACGTTCAAAATCGCCGACGCGGAGACGCAAAATCCCCGTCGTCGACGATTTTTCTTCGTTGAGCGTTCGTCGATTCCTCGGCGTTCGCCGGTCGAGACGCGCCGCGACGCCGTTTATCGGAACGCCGCGCCGACTCGTCTCGCCCAAATTACCGGCAAAGTCAACCTATTTTCAGTCGCCAATCCCCGGTTTTTTGAACCCGCGGCAAAATTCGGCAATCTCGGCGCGAATCGTCGGCGCGACTTCGTCGATATTGTCGATATTCTTGCAAACGCGGTCGATCCAAGCGGCGACTTTCTTCATTTCCGGTTCTTTCATCCCGGCGCTCGTCAACGACGGCGTTCCCAAACGAACGCCGCTCGTCTTGAACGGCGAACGCGTGTCGCCCGGAACCATATTGAAGTTCGCGATAATACCGCACTTCGCCAACGCTTTCGCGGCGTCTTTCCCGGTGAACTCTTCCTTGCGGAAGTCAAGGAGGAGGAGGTGCGTTTCGGTGCCGCCGCCGGCGATCGAACGACCGAGCGCTTCCAACTCGGCGCAAAGCGCTTGCGCGTTCTTGACGATTTGTTCGCCGTAAGCCTTAAATTCGGCGGTTTGCGCATATTTGAACGCCGCGGCCATCCCGGCGACCGCGTGCATATGCGGGCCGCCTTGAAGCGTCGGGAAGACGGCGCGGTCGATGCGTTGCGCGAGGTTCCACTTCGATTCGGCGTGATATTTCGCTTGGTAACGGTCTTCGACCTTCGACAAAATGAAACCGGCGCGCGGGCCGCGAAGCATCTTGTGCGCGGTGCTGGTAACGACGTCGCAGTACGGAACCGGATTCGGGTGAACGCCCGCGATAATAAGCGAGTTAATATGGGCAATGTCGGCGACCAAATACGCGTCGATTTCCTTCGCGATTTCGGCGAACGCGGCGTAATCGAGCTTGAACGGATACGCGCTCATCCCGGCCCAAATCATTTTCGGACGTTCGCGGAGGGCGATTTCGCGAACTTCGTCCATATCGAGACGCCCGGTTTCTTGATTCGGGCGATACGCGACTTGTTGGAAGTCCATCCCGGAGAAGCTGACTTTCCAGCCGTGCGTGAGGTGCCCGCCGTCCGAAACCGGAACGCCCATCACCTTGTCGCCCGGTTGCAAAAGGGCGCGATAAACGGCGCTGTTCGCCGGGGAGCCGGAATACGGTTGAACGTTGGCGTGTTCGCAACCGAACAATTCCTTAGCGCGGGCGATCGCGAGGTTTTCAAGATCGTCGACGACTTCGTTCCCTTCGTAATAACGGGCGCCGGGATAACCTTCGCAATATTTGTTCGTAAAAATCGAACCGCAGGCTTCCATCACCGGCGTCGAGGCGTAACTTTCCGACGCGATCATTTTCAGCGTCGTGTCTTCCATCTCGATTTGCCGTTGAATCAAGTCGTAAATTTCCGGGTCTTCCGCCTTCAAATAAGGATAACGTTCGACGCTCATTCTTCGCTTCTTTCCATTCGCACTACGTAAATCTATTTTCGAAACGTCGCCAATAAAAACTCGAATATTTTAATAATCGGACGGTTTAAAAACGCGACGCGCTCGACGAACGCGCCGCAATCTTTCACGTCGAAAGTCAACGCGTTCTTAACGTCGATTTTACCTTATCGGCGATTTTTTTCGAGGGGGGCGCCCGCGTCGGCTCAACATTTTAGCGTTTTTCCTTCAAATTTTCTTCCCCTCGGCGCTCGCCGCCCTCCGCGTTCGCCCTTCGCTCGCTCGCCGCGCGATTCGCTTACGTTAAAATTCGAAATAATCGTCAAACTCGGACGCCGAAACGTCGATCAATCTCGCGCCGCTCAAACGCCCGTCGATTCCTCGCGCCGGCGCCGTCGCAATCGATTCCCCCGTTTCCCTTATTTTTTCCTTTTTCTCTATTCCGCCCAATCCTTCGTTTCCCGCGAATCGATCGCCGGCAAACGACGCGACGGAAACGATAAAAATTTGCGCGTTCTCCAAAACTCGCGGGTCAAGCGACGACGCAACTTCGGGCAATCGGTCGCGACGCGACGCCTCGACGGTCGCCAAACGGGTCAACGCTCGCCGAAACGCTCCGCTTCCCGATTCAACGCGCCCGTTCCCAACGTTCCAATCCTCCCCAACGTCGCTTCCGCCGGAAACCGTCGACTCGTCGCCGTTGATCGCAAGAAGAAATTTCGCGTCGTTCGAACGCGTCCAACGGTCGATTAAGGTCGCGGCGAACGAAACGGCCTTTTCGACAAGCGCGGAACGTCGCGCGAGTTCTTGCGCGTCAAGACGGTTCGTCTCCCGCTTATCTCGCTCTTTCCCCTTATTTTTCCCATTCGTCTCAACCGTTTTATTTCCGCCGCCTTCCTCAACTTCGCTATTTTCGTCGAAAAATAAATCGAGAATCAAAATTTTAACGGAATTTTCCCGTTTTTCAAAGTCGCGCGCCTGCAATTTGTCGCGTTTCGCCGTCGCGCGCCAATGAATCGCCTTTTTCGAATCGTCGGATCGCCAATCGCGAACGGTCAACGTCTCCCCGGCGATTCGGGAAGCGCGGGCGGTCGAAACGGTCGTTTCCCGTCGCGCTCCGCTAAACGCCGCGTTCCAACGCTCGGTCAACACGCCGATTTTCGGAAAAATGAAAATTTCAGCCGGGACGTCGAATCGTTCCGAACTCCGGAAAAAACCGCAGGGAAATCGAGTCGACGCCGTCAACGTCGCGAGCCGACGAACGCCGCGCCGAGCGACGACGCCGCAATACCGCTCGCGCCGACGCTCGCCTCCCTTCACTCGCGGAAAGTAAGCGGTCGGGCGGGTCGTCGCGACGACGTTCGGACGCGTTTCCTCTTGCGCGTTCCCGTTATTTTCTCTCTTTCCCCCTTTTTTTCTCTTCCCTTTACTCTCTTTCCTTCCTTTTTTCTCCATTTCCTCCGTTTTACTTTTCTTTTCTCGTTTCGCCGACGCAAAAAGTTCGCGGTCGCCCTCTTGCCGCGTCCATTCGTCCTCGACGACGATTCCCCAAGCGGTCGAACGGCGGCGGGTCGCGTCGATTTCGATCTCGACGTCGAACGGTTCTCCGGCGAAAATCGCGTCGGGAAGTCGGCGAGCAACGCGCAATCGCCGCAACGAACGGCGTCCTTGCCAATAATCGAGAACGGCAAAACCCGCAAAAACCGCCCCCAACGCCATCAAGAGATTGACTTCGCGAATCGTCGCGCCTAAAAACAGAAACGCGGCGACGCTCAACGCGCCCAAACCGTCTTGAAAAAGAACCGTTCGTCGTCGTTTCGCTCCGCCGCGCTTGTTTCGAGCTTTTCCCTTTTTGCCCATCTATCCCGCCTTCTTTATTCGCTTCCGCCGACGCGCTTTTTCCAATCGCGCTTTAACAACGGCTCTCATCTTGCGCAAAACGCCTATTTTAACTCCCAAACCAAGACTCTCGGGGTTTCGTCGCTTTTTCGTCGTTAATAAACGACGTCGAAACTTCAACCCAAACGAACGCGCAAAGAATCGCTCGTTTTCGCCGTTTTTAGCGTTTTAACGTCGATAATAAAAAAGGCCCCGTTATGTTCGCCAAAATCGTCGTTTTCCGCAAAATCCAACAGTCGAACCCGCGTCAATCTCCCGCCTTCAGCAACGTTTCGAGCGCGGAAGCCAACTTGTCGGCGGCGACAAGCGCGCGTTCTTTCGCTTTATAAAGGTCGAGCGCGGCGCTCGGTCGCTTGGAAACGGCGCCGAAGAACGCGCCGAGAAGTCGAGCCGCGCTTTGCGAATCGTCGACGGCTCGAACGTCGCGCGGCGGCGATTCGTCGCAGGCGTCGAGCACGACCCGCAACGGCAGAAAAGGAACCTCGGAAGCGACGCAAACCTCGGCGGCGGGCCAAGTTCCGCGATCGCAAATCGCCGCGCCGGTCTCCTCGCCCAACTTCCGCTTTTCGCTCGGTTCGACGACGGGACGCGCAACGCTCCGCAACGTTCCGCTCGCCCAACGTCCAAACGGCGACGCGCTTCCGTCCGTCGTCAAGTCGCCGTCGGCGCCCCAATCGAGCGCCGAACCGTTCGCGCGCTGGAATCGTCCCGGAACGACGATCGCGCCGCTCTTCAACCCCGGTCGCAATCCGGTCGCAAACCCGACCGAAACGACGCGAATCGGTCGAAACGCTTGAATCAACGCCTCCGTTCCTTTGCGCGTTTGCGCCGCGCCGACGCCGGTTTCGACGACCGCGAAACGCAAACCGAGCCAAGCGCCGGTGTAAAACGTCAACGAATCGCCGCCTTTGGTCGTTTTCGGAACCCCCATTTTATCCAAAATACCGACCAACTCCCGCTTCGTCGCGCCGACGACGCCGACGTCGACGCGTTCAAGACCGCCGGCGTTCTCCGCCGTCGCGCCGTCGGGCGCTTTCGCTCCTTTAAACAACAAACCTTCGTAATTCTCCAAGCCGCCCAAATCGCCCAAATTCCCGGACGCAATCCGCGTTTTCAGTTCGTCGACGACGGTCTCTTGAACGCGACTCGTCGCCTGCGCCGCCAACCAGCCGACGATAAATCTCGATAAAAAAGGAGCCGGAGACATTTTTTCCCCCAACGCGGCCAAAGTTAGCGCGTTTTAACTAAATTTGCCGTCCATTTTAATCGACGACGTCTCGGAACGGTCGCTCGAACGCTCGAACCGCCCTTGTATTAATAAGCGACGTTATTAAAGACGACCGCCGCGCCTTAACGGGAACGTCGCCTCCCGCTCTCATCGGCGAAAAATTCCGGAACGCGGTCGGCGATCTCCTCGACCAACTCGTCGATCGTTTTATCGTCGACGGCGACGCTTAACATTGCGGCGTCGCGATAAATCGGCTCGCGCGCCGCCAACACTTTCGCGATCTCGGCGACCGGCGATTTCGCGTCGGTCAACGCCGGACGCCGCGACGCGGTCGCCTTGTCGCCGCTCATTCGTCGAGCGATCGTTTCGACCGTCGCGGTCAGCCAAACGACGACGCCGCGCTCCCGCAAAATCCGGCGATTTTCCTCTCGCAACGGAACGCCGCCGCCGGTCGCCAAAACCGCCGGACGCGGATCGTTCGCCAACTCCGCGACGACCGCCGCCTCCAAATCACGAAACGCCGGTTCGCCGTCTTGCGCGAAAATATCGGCGATTCGCTTCCCGGCTCGCGCTTCGACGACGTCGTCGGTATCGAACCAATCGAACCCCCAACGCTCGGCTAAACGCGCCGCCAACGTCGACTTTCCGGTCGCGCGGTATCCTACGAGAACTATTTTTGTTCGCATTTTCGGTTCTCGACGCTAAAAACTCCGTTAAAATCGATTTTTTCCTTGTTCGCCGCCGCTCAAAACGCTAAAATCCGCCGGACAAAACGGTTTTAATGTCGCCGCGTCCCGCGTTCCAACGCTTTTAAATTCCGAAACGGCAAAAAACGACCGCTCGCTCCGCCAAACGAAAGGTCGCCGGAACGTCCGCTCGTTTCCTTTGAACGCAACCGCTCGCCGCCGCGCTTCGTCAAACGAAAGCGCGGCGGTCGGCGCAAGCGTTCTTAGGCGTCCTTTTTGACAAAATCGCCGAACGCGGACAAAATCGTCTTGGTGATCGGGCCCGGTTTGCCGTCGCCGATAACGCGCCCGTCGACGCCGACGACCGGAATCAGCTCGGCGGCGCTCCCGGTCAAGAAGCATTCGTCGGCGGTGTACACGTCGTGCCGCGTGAACGCCGCTTCGACGCATTCGAGGCCGAGTTCTTCGCAAATTTCCAAAACGACGTTGCGGGTAACGCCTTCCAAGATGCACGCGTCGGTCGGCGGCGTCTTGAGTTTGCCGTTTTTAACGATAAAAATGTTGTCTCCGGAGCATTCCGCGACGTCGCCCTTATGGTTGAGCATCAACGCTTCTTCGCAACCGGCGTAATAGGCTTCGATCTTCGCCATAATGTTGTTGAGGTAGTTCAACGACTTAACGCGCGGGTTGACCGAGTCGGACGGCGTTCGGATCGTGCTGGCGGTAACGATTTTAATCCCTTGGTCGTAGAAGTCGGCCGAGTAAAGGGAGAGCTTTTGAACGATAATAACGATCGCCGGGTCTTTGCAGAGGTGCGCGTCGAGACCGAGCGTCCCTTCGCCGCGGGTAACGATCAAACGGATGTAAGCGTCGGTAAAGCCGTTCGCTTCGAGCGTTTGATACATCGCGGCGCTCATTTCCTCTTTCGTAACGGGAATTTGAATATCGAGCGTTTTTGCGGAATCCCAAAGGCGGTCGATATGTTGTTTCAAACGGAAAATTTTGCCGTTATAACAACGCAACCCTTCGAAAATCCCGTCGCCGAACAAAAATCCGTGGTCGAAAACGCTGACTTTCGCGTCTTCGCGATCGACCAGCCGCCCGTTAATATAAACTTTAAGAGACATAAAACGCCTTTCGCAAATCTCGGCGAGCGCCGCGCCGTTCCGTCGAACGCGCCGACTCTTTCGCGCCGTCGGTTCCGCCGTTTCGACCGCGCCGATTATTCCGCTCGCGCCTTTTGCGCCGAATATCCGGGCTCTTCGAAACCGTTCCGCCGCCGCTCGACTCGTCGTCCAAACGCCGCCGCTCGTTAAACAACACTCGAAAATCGACGCGTTCCGACCCGCCGCCAAGCGCGCCGATCTCAACGTCGACCTTTCTATTTTACCCCGCCTTGAAACGTTTAACAAGATTTGTCCGCGCAAGAATCGCGGAAAAGAGCGAAAAAAGAAGAAATTTTTGCGCCGCCCCCCCGAAACGTCAGAAATCGCGTCGACGTTTTCCCGCTCCGCCTCGCAATTTGCCGAGGTCGCGTTAAAAACGCCGACAAAATCAACGTTTTTAATCGTTTTTTCAATTAAGCGCCGTTTATCTTGCGACGCGCGCCCGTTCCAACGCCGCCGATCGACCCGAACGTCGAAAACGAACGCCCCAAAACAAGAAAACGACGACGGCGATAAAGCGACGTTCACTCCGGAACGACCAAACCGTCGACCAACCGAATCGCGCGATCGGCGTCGGCGGCCTGCGACATATCGTGCGTAACCATTACGACCGTCAAATTCTGCTCCTCGTTCAACCGGCGAAGCAGCTTCAAAACGCCGACCGACGCTTTCGAGTCGAGATTGCCGGTCGGTTCGTCGGCTAAGAGAACGCGCGGATTCGAAATCAACGCCCGAGCGATCGACGCGCGCTGCATTTCGCCGCCGGAAAGTTCGTTCGGACGGTGTTTCAAGCGATGCGAAAGCCCGACGAGCGCAAGCAACTCTTTCGCCCGCGCGACGTATTCCCGTTTTTTACTCCAATATCCTAAAAACGACTCGCGAATCATCAACGGCGCCAAAACGTTTTCCAACGTCGTCATTTCCGGAATCAGGTGATAAAACTGGAATATCATTCCAATAAAACGATTTCGCAACACGTCCCGTTGCGCCGACGAAAGATTGTCGATCCGTTGTCCGTCGAAATGAATCGTTCCAGAGTCCGGCGCGTCGAGCGTTCCCATCAGGTGCAGGAGCGTGCTTTTTCCCGAGCCGCTTTGCCCGACGATCGCGAGAAGTTCCCCCTGCCGCGCCGTCAAATCGACGCCCTGCAAAACGGGAATCAACTTTTTTGCCTTAACGTAACCTTTTTTCACATTTGAGACGACCATCAAATCGGGCGCCGCGAGCGAAGGCTCTTTTCGCTCCTTGCTCGGGTCGACCTCCGACTCGAGCAAGACGATTCGCGAAGTCGGCGGCTCGTCCGCGACGTATTCTTCCGCCGCTTCCTCCGATATTAACGATTCTTCCGCCGCCAACGCAACCGCTTTGCCGCTCCATTCGTTAAAATCGCTCGGCTCGTCCGTTTTTCCCGCGTCTTGCGCAACTTCGTCAACCGACGCAACCTCGTCAACCGCCGCGATCGGCGCGTTTTCGCTCGCGTCGGCTTCTCGACGTTGCGACGCGTCAAGCGTCGACTCCAACAAATCGAGCGTCGCGTCGTCCGCAAAATCGACGTTATCGTCAAATTCGGCCGCAAAAGTCGCCGCGTCGGAGGCGTCCAACTCTTCGCGAAGATTCCGCAACGTCGGGCTCAGCGCGCTCATCGGCTCTTTCGGCGCGCCTCCGGCGACCAAACGACGCAACGCTTCGGAACGGCTCGCGGCGTCGGTCGGCGCTTCCTCGGCGGCGATCGACGGAAACGCGGGTAAAGCTCTCGGCGCGGCGACGCTTGAGTCGTCGAACCAAAACGCGTTTTCTTCCGATTGCGGACGATTCGTCGACGCGGAACGGCGGCGGAGTTGCGCCAAAATTTGCGCGTCGTTTTTCTTTGTTTCGTCGCCTTTTCGTTCCATCGCCGTCCCTTTGTCCGTTTTCTAAATCAACGTCGCAACGTTTAAACGTCGCCGTCTCAAAAAACAAGTTTTATTCAAAAATATTGTTTATCGCCGATTTTTCATCGTCGCTCGGCGCGTTTTTTCGACTTTTCGCCCGATTTTGCCAATATATATTAATAAGCGAAAAAAGTCGCCCGCGCACGTCGTCGCCGCTCAAATTCGCAACGCGTCGACCGGTTTCAGACGCGCCGCTCGCAACGCCGGCAAGACGCTCGAAGCGACCGCGATGAAAAGCGAACCGACGACGATCCAAAAAACGGTCGCGGGCTCGATAATCGCCGGCACCTGATGAAACATATAAATCGACGGGTCGAACACCTCGCGCCCCATTATCCGCGATAAAAAGTCGGCGACTTTTTGAATATTCGCGACGAACCAAAAACCGAGCGCGGTTCCCAATCCGGCGCCGACGACGCCGAGCGCGAGCCCGTAAAGGAGGAAAATTTGCATAATCCCGTTTCCGCTCGCCCCCAACGACTTCAAAATGCCGACGTCGCGCGTTTTTTCGACGACGATCATAAAGAAAATCGCTAAAATGCCGAAACCCGCGACGCAAATCGACAAGAAGAGCAAGACGTTCAAAATCGACAGCTCCATTTCGACCGCCGCCAACGTCGTCGCTTGTTGGTCGCGCCAAGTTTCGATTTCAAACAACTGCTCCGGGAACTCCTCGGCGGCGCGCAAGCGGTCGCGCAACTCTTCAATTTTGACGCCCGGCTTCGCCTTGATCAGAAGCTGGGTCGCCATTTTCGTTCCGTCGTCGGCGATCATTCCGCGCAATTTTTGCAAGCGGTCGATCGGGACGAAGACGAACGATTCGTCGTATTCCGCCATTCGGCACTCGTAAAGGTCGACGACGGTGAAACGGTCGGCGACGAAAGCGCGCGTCGGATTGTCGAATTTAACGCCCAAAAAAGAAAGCGTTACGTCGGCGCCGGGAACGGTTGCGAGCGATTCGCGCAACTCCTCGACGCCGGTCGTCGGGTTCAAATGTCGACGGCGCGCTCCGGAAACGAGCCCGACGCCGAGAATCGCGCCGGTTTCTTGCGTCGTTTCTTTGTCGATTTCCGTTTCAAATTCGGTCAAACCGTCGAAAGGCGACGCGGCGACGGCGGTCGGAACGCGGGTCGGATCGTCTTCAGCGTCGTCGGCGCCTCCAACTTCGAACGCTTCCGGCGCGACTTCGACCAATTCCGGAGCGGACGGCGCGGCGCCAAACGGCGAGTCGAGTTCCGGAAAACCGGCGTCGAACGGCGACGAGGCGTTCGGAACGGACGGCGCGACGGCGGTCGTTTCCTCCATCGGGTCGTAAGTCGGCGCCTTCGGGAAATTTTGGAGCGCGGCGGCGTAAGGGTCGCCGTCGGGCTCGGCGGACGACTCGGCGACGTCGTCGAGCGGCGGCGCGGAATCGGCTTGCGCCGTCTTTTCAAGAATTTCGCGGCGTCGGCGCCGTTCTTCCGAACGGTATTTCTCGTATTTAGCGTCGGCGCGCCGTTTTTTCCAACCGGCTTCAGCCAAACGCGGACGGACGACGCCGTCGTCGCCGAACGTCGGATTTTGAACGTCGTACCCGTCTTCGCGGAGCTCGAAAGAGAGGGCCTTGCGGTTTTCCGGGTGCTGCAAATATTGCGCGATCGCCGTTACCCGTTCGTTCGTAGCGGCGTCGATTCCGACGATTTGCACCTGCCGCGTGATCACTTCGCCGCCGCC
The DNA here is from genome assembly GCA_017937685.1 of Thermoguttaceae bacterium. Classification (GTDB taxonomy): domain Bacteria; phylum Planctomycetota; class Planctomycetia; order Pirellulales; family Thermoguttaceae; genus RUG369. The sequence goes on from JAGBDD010000043.1 coordinate 20,909, forward strand.
AAACTCAAAACTGAGCATACCGGGCGTCGTTACCGTCGGCGTAATCGCTTCAATCAGATCGCCGGCGACCTTTTGCGCGTCGCGGATTCGAGCGTCGACGTCGTCGAAACCGCGCAGCGAATACGAACTAACCGTTACGTCCGAAAGCGCGCCGTGAATGCGGTTCTCCATCTCGCGGCTGAAACCGAGCATCACCGCGTTCACGACGATCATCGTCGCGACGCCGAGCGTAACGCTAACGACGCTGACCAACGCGATGCGCCGCGTCAAAAGATAACGCCAAATCAGCAACAGTTTATACATTCGGCCTTCCTTGCCGCTTCGTTGGGTTTCGCTCGCCGGAATCCGCCGAACTCTTCGTTTTATTTTTGGTTCAATTTTCTTTCGTCGCCGCGTCGACCGTCTCTTTTCGTTATTTATTAATAATAACGTCAAAACCGTCCGGCAAGACGCGCTTCGAACGTCCGAACGCTTTACGTCGCGGTCGAGCGTAAAACTCGACGCAAAGGTTGAAAAACGCCGGAAAAATCGGACGTACAGGCCGCCGCGTTCGATTCAATCGCTATAACCGGCGCAACCGGCCCGTTTTTGGACGCAAAAACGCCTTGCGCTCGCCCGAGCCGACGCCTCCCGCGTTCCAACTCGTTCGACCGTCAAGGTCGCAACGTTTTTACTTCAAGCGTTGAAAACGTCCTCAACGCCGCGAACAGAACTCGCCCGCGACGGTAAAAGCGACTCAATCGCTAAAAACGGTCAACCGGCGCCGTCCAAAACGCCGCGAACGGAAACGCCCGCGACGATAAAAACGACGCAATCGTTAAAAACGGTCAACCGGCGCCGTCCAAAACGCCGCGAACGGAAACGCCCGCGACGGTAAAAGCGACTTAATCGCTAAAAACGGTCAACCGGCGCCGTCCAAAACGCCGCGAACGGAACTCGCCCGCGACGGTAAAAACGGCGCAATCGCTAAAATCACTCGAAAACTTCCGGCTTCAAGAGCGGGAACAGGATCACTTCGCGAATGCTCGTCGTGTCGGTGAGCATCATCGTCAAGCGGTCGATCCCGATTCCGAGACCGCCGGCCGGAGGCATCGCGTAACGGAGGGCGCGAATGAAGTCATGATCCATCTTCGCCATCGAATCTTCGTCCTTTTGCCCTTCGAGCTGGCTGCGGAAGAGCTGTTCTTGCAGGTCGGGGTCGTTCAGCTCGGTGTAAGCGTTCGCCAACTCGCAGCCGCGGACGAAAAGTTCGAAGCGTTCCGCGATCGCCGGGTTCGAGCGCTTCCGCTTCGTCAGCGGGCAAATGCTCGCCGGGTAGTCGATAATGAAGACCGGGCCGACGAGCGAATCTTCGACCTTTTCTTCAAAAATATCGTTGCGCACGACGTCGACGTGTTTCTTGTCGACGTCTTCGATTCCGATCGATTTCGCGTATTCGATCACCGCGGCGTCGTCGGTCGGGTCGATTCCGGTCGCTTCGGCCAACGCGTCGAAGTACGTCTTCCGTTCGAACGGCGGCGTGAAGTCGATTTCTTGCCCGCCCCAGGGGAGAACGAAGCCGCGCCCGAGCGCTTTGATCGCGTTGACGATGATTTTCTCGGTAATATCCATCATCGAGCGATAGTCGCCGTAGGCTTGGTACAGCTCCATCAGCGTAAATTCCGGGTTGTGCGTTTGGTCGACGCCTTCGTTTCGATAAACGCGACCGATTTCAAAAACACGTTCCATTCCGCCGACGAGGAGGCGTTTCAGGTGCAGTTCGAGCGCGATGCGCATATAGAGCGTCGCGTCGAGGGCGTTGTGGTGCGTCGTGAACGGTCGAGCGGCGGCGCCCCCGGCGACCGAGTGGAGCGTCGGGCCTTCGACCTCGACGAACCCTTCGCCGGCGAGCGTTTGGCGAATCGACGAAACGATCTTCGTTCGGTCGAGCGCGCGTTGGAGGACGCCGTCGGTATGAACGAGGTCGACGTAACGCATTCGCGAGCGGAGTTCCGGGTCGTTGATTCCCTTGAACTTGTCGGGCGGCGTTTCGATCGATTTGCTCAGGAAGTGGACGTCGGACGCAAAGACGGTCAGCTCGCCGCGTTGCGTCTTCTTAAATTCGCCGTCGACGCCGACCAAGTCGCCGAGGTCGACGCAGAGCGCGAGTTCCCAGGCTTGTTCGGGAACTTGGTTTTTCCCGATCATAATTTGGATTTCGCCGCTCCAATCCTTAATCGTCCAGAAAATGAGTTTTCCTTGTTTGCGTTGGAGCATTACGCGCCCGGCGACGCGAACTTGCGGGCCGCTCGTCGGAATCTCGGTGCGCGGCGGCGCGCCTTCGTATTTCGGCGGAAGTTCGATCGGTTCGCCGACGACGATTTCGCTTTCGCGAGCGCGGACGTCGCCGATCAGCGAGCGGTCGTCGAAACGCCCGCCCCAAGGATCGATCCCCATTTCTTCGATTTTGCGCAGTTTTTCGCGTCGCGCCGCCTCTAAAACGACGCCGGTACCAGTCGCATCGGCTTTCGCCATTTCACCCAACTCCCCAAAATTAACGTTTATTCGATCAATTTCGCGCAAGTCGCCGCCGTCCGAAACGTTATCATCGTCAAAACCGTCAATATCATTCCGTTCGTTTTCGCCGACTTTGCCTTTCGACGCGAACGCGCCGCGTCGAGAAACGCCGTTATTATACAACGAAAACGCTCTTTTGAAAACCGACGCCCGGCTTGCGACCGCGCAAAAAACGTCGTTTTCTCGCAAAAACGCTCCCTTATTCGGCGTTCGCGTCTCGCCGACGCGCTCGGTCGACGCAAAATCGCCGGATTATAACGACTTTAACGCGTCAGGTCAACGGCGTTTCGTCGACAAAATCGTTCCGACTTCCGTCGAAACGCCGCCGCGTCCGCGCATTTTTCCCTTTTTCGCGTCGGTCGGGTCGTTGAAATCCGCGCCCCGCCCTTGTTTTTTAGGACGGTCGCTTTATAATATAAGGAATATTCCGGCGGCGGCGCCGTTCTCGCCCGGAAAACGCCCGTTTCGTTTTCCGTCGGTTTCCAACTCGGCGCAAACCGCCCGCTTTTCCTCCTTTATTCGTTTTAACGTTTACAGGTTCCCCTTATGTCCGACGCTCCGACGCCTCGACCTTCCGACGACGTCTCCGCTCTCGACGAACGCGCCGTCCGTCCCTCGTCCGACGTTTCGTCGAACGCCTCCCAATTCGATTCCGTCGTTCTCGACGCGACGAACGAACCCGAACGCGACGCCGAAGCGCGACGAATGATCGACGAAATGTTCGCCGAGCATCGCGAACGCCTTCTCCGGATGATCGAGTTGCGCCTCCAACCGGAACTTCGCAGCCGCGTCGACGCGAACGACGTGCTGCAGGAAGCCTTCATCGAAGCCTACCGCCAGTTGCGCGGCGGAATCTCCGCGCCGAAAGTCTCGTCGCTCGTTTGGTTGCGCCTCATCGTCAACCAACAGCTGGTAACGTTTTACCGCCGCTACTGCCAAACGCAAAAGCGAAACGTCGGTCGCGAAATTTCGATTTCCGCGCCGAGAATGAAGGCCGACCCGACCTCGACGTCGATTTTTCTCGTCGGAAAACTGACGTCGCCGTCTCTCGCCGCGCGCCGAGCGGAACTGACGATCAAGTTGCGCGAATGTCTCGAAAAGCTCGACCCGGACGACCGCGAAATCTTGTCGTTGCGGCACTTCGAACAGTTGAGCAACCGCGAGACGGCGGAAGAGCTGAACGTCGCGCCGAACGTCGCCAGCGTTCGTTACCTCCGCGCGCTCAAAAAATTTCGCGTCGTTTTGCAGGCGGAAAAGCTCGACGAACTCCTCGAGTAAACGCCGACTTCCCTCGAAAGCCGGTCGCCGTTTCCGTCGCCCGCTCGGAAAACGACGTTCGCCGCCGTTCGCTCGGAAGCCGCAAAGTCGACGTAAAACAAGCGAACGCTCGTTTCGCCGCCCTTGCGACCGGCAAATTTTACCCAGCCCAACATTCTCGCAAAAATTTCCGCGACGGAAGCGCCGAACGCCGCAAAACGCGTACTTCTGAAAAGCGGCGCCTTCGCCCGCTCGCGACGCCGGGCGCCGCGTCCCTATTTTCCTTGTTTTTTCCCTATTTTAACGCCGCTATGTCCAACCTCTTCGACGAACGCCGCCCCGACGCGCCCCTTTCCGACGCGCCGTCCGGTTCCGCGCCCGCTTCCGAAACGACGCAAATTTCCCAATTTCTCCCGCCGACGTGCGATTCTTCGTCCGAAGCCGACGCTGAGGAACCCGACCTCGAAGCGCTTTCGGAACGCTTCGTCGAAGACTTTCGCGCCGGGCGCCGTCCGTCGATCGACGAGTACGCGGAGCGGTTCCCGGAGTTCGCCGAAGAGATTCGCGAGCTTTTCCCGGCGCTCCTTCTTTTAGAAAAGGGCGGCGCCCGCGAAGCGCTGTCGAATCTTTCGCAGGGCGCGTCGCGGCAAGGGTTCGCGATTTCCGGACTCGAACGGCTCAAGAATTATCGACTCGTTCGCGAAATCGGACGCGGCGGAATGGGCGTCGTTTACGAGGCTTGGGACGAAACGCTTGAACGCGTCGTCGCCCTTAAAGCGATGAAAATTTTTCCCGGCGAAGAAGAGCAAACGATCAAACGCTTTCAACGCGAAGCGAAGACGGCGGCGCGCCTCCACCATACGAATATCGTTCCAGTTTTCGATTCCGACGTTCTCGACGACAAGTTTTTTTACGTTATGCAGCTCGTCGAAGGCGTCAATCTCGAACAATTTTTACGGATGAAGGAAGCGGAAGCGTCCGAATCGCTCGTCGACGCTTCGCAAAACGACGACGAAAGCGGTTCCGCGTCCCGCTCGGTCGCCGACGCCGACTCGTTCGCCGAAACGTCCGCCTCCGCCGAGTTCCGCTCGAACGCCGACGCCGTCGACTCGTTCGCGGACACGACGGATCTTTCGCCGAACTTCGCGCCAAGCGAAGCGGAACTTCCCGACGAAGCGCAAGCCTCCGTCGAACTTCCGTCCCCGAGCGAACCGTCCCGACCGACCGGCTTCCTCGCCCGCCGCGCCGACGCCAAGCGCCGACGTTCGGAACGTCGCGAAACGATCAATCCGAGCGCGTTCGGCGCCCGTTTTCCGGCGGCGAGCAAACCGCTTCTCTCCGTTCGCATCGCCGAATCAAACTATTATCAACGCGTTTGCGACGTCGTTATCCAAGCGGCGCAGGGGCTCGATTACGCGCACCGGCACGACGTCGTTCACCGCGATATTAAGCCGTCGAACCTGATCGTCGACGAGGACGGCGTCGTTTGGATCACCGACTTCGGCCTCGCGAAATCGACGACCGAAAACGATTTGACGCGTCAAGGTCAGCTCGTCGGAACGCTCCGCTATCTCGCTCCGGAAGCGCTCGAAGGCGAATTTTCTCCCCTTTCGGACGTCTATTCGCTCGGCTTAACCCTTTACGAACTTTTGACTTTTACTCCGGCGTTCGACGAGACGAACTACTCGCGACTCCTCGCGCAGGTCGCCGAAGGCCGCCCGACGCGCCCGCGCAAAATCAACCCGAAAATCCCGCTCGACCTCGAAACGATCGTCCTCAAAGCGATCGAACCGACGCCGGAAAAGCGGTACGCGTCCGCCGGGGAACTCGCCGACGACCTGCAACGTTTCCTCGACGATCGCCCGATTCGAGCGCGTCGCGTTAGCTTCGTCGGTCGCGTTTGGCGTTGGCGCCGTCGAAACCGCTTGGTCGCGAACCTCCTTTTTTCGATTTTCGTTCTCGTCGCGATTATTTTCGCCGGAATCTCCAACGGTTACGTTAAAGCGCGCGCCCTCGTTCGAGCGAAGGAGGCGGAATCGCAACGGGCGCAAAAGAACCTCGACCTCGCGCTGGCGGCGTTCGACGACGTTTTCGAGTCGCTCGGCGACGCGGCGGCGGTCGATTTCAACTTCCTCAACGACGCCGAATCGCTCGGCGTTCCGACCGACGATCCGTCGATTTCGGCGAAGGAAGCGCGCGTTCTCGAAAATCTTCTCGAGTTTTACGACGGTTTCGTCGCCGAAAACGAAAACGAACCGACGCTCCTTCTCAAATCGGCGCGGGCTCGCGTTCGCGTCGGGACGATTCGCAAGTTGCTCGGTCGTTCTCGGGACTCCGACGCGTTCCCGAAAGCGCTCGACCTTTACCGCCGAGCGCTCGATTTCGCGTCCGACGAAACGGAACGAACGCAAATCGCGCTCGAAAAAGCGAACGTCGTTCGCGCGGCTTACGAAGCGGCGCCGATCGAAAACCGACTCGCGGAGTTCCTTCCCCTTTGCGCGGAGTCGCTCGCCGAATTGGCGACGCTCCCCGACGACTCGCCGTTGGCCGAAGCGCGCGACCGAGCGGCGGCGCAACTCCGGTTCGAACGGGCGATTCTCCGTCTCGAAAAGTTGCGCGTCGTCGACGAACGCTCGAGCCGACTCCATTTCCTCGAAACGCCGAAACAAACGCGTCCGACGCCGGAAACGCTCGCGGAAATCGACGCCGACTTCGCCGCCGCCCGCGAACGCCTCGAACGCCTGCGCGTCGCCGGAACGCAAACGCCGGACTACTTCTTCACGGCGATTAAGTTCAACGCGTTTTCGTCGATTTGGGCCGCGACGCTCGGTCAACCGAAAAAGGCGCTCGAACTGCAAGCGCAAAGCGACCGCCTCGCCCATCGTTTCGCGACCCTTTACCCGAACGACTCGCGCTCTTACATCGCGACGATGCTGCACTGCGTCGTTAAAACGGTCGCCGACGCCGACGCGCTTCCCGTCGACGACGTCGCGACGCGCCGAGCCGAACTCGAAAACGCCGAAAATCGCGCCTTTTCGACCGCCGACGCGCTCGTCGAAAAGTTCCCGAACTCGCCGCAATACGACGCGTTCCGAATCGTCGTTTTGTTTCACTTCGCCAAACGGGAAGCGCTTCTCGGGAACCTCGAACGCGCCGACGAACTTCTCGCTCAAGCGGAAACGCTCGCCGTCGAGTTCGCGAAGACGCGTCCGGATTTCGACGACTTTCAGTTCTTCGGGCCGTTGCGCGCCGCTCGCGCCGAACTTTGCGTCGCGCTCGGCAAACTCGACGAAGCGGAAGAATACGTCGCGAAGATGGAGACCGCGCTCCGCCGCTTCGAAGAAAACGCCGCGACGGCTCCGGACGCGGACGCGCCGAGTCGTCAAACCCGCCGTCAAGAAACGCAAGCCTCCGTCGAACGGTTGCGAACGCTCTTGGCCGAAGCGCGCGGCGGCGCTCCCTCGTCCGCGACGACGGTCGAGACGTCCGAAAAAACCGAATCGAACGGTTTGACGCCGCCCGCCGAAACTTCCGCGACGCTCGAATCCTCCGAACCGTCCGAACCGGTCGCGACGCCGGAAACGTTTCCGACGTTCGAAACGCTCGCGTTCTAAGGAACGCCGTTTTTCGTCTTTCCCTCAAACGCGGTTTCGCCCAAGCGGCGCGACCGCGTTTTTTTTGCGTTTTTGTCATTAAT
>JAGBDD010000044.1 GCA_017937685.1 Thermoguttaceae bacterium
CGACCGCTTGGGGGGCGTCGCGGAACCGTCGCGCCGCTCGACCGCTTGGGGGGCGTCGCGGAACCGTCGCGCCGCTCGACCGCTTGGGGGAGCGTCGCGGGGCGTTTTTCGCCGTTTTTGTCAATATGTATTAATGAATATGTATTAATGAACGCGTCGAAGCGTTTTCTCGACGGCGGCGGAAAACGGGGCCGGACGGCGAACGCGACGTCGCGGAATCGGCGGTTTTTCTCGTTCGACGTTCGCGATCGAAAAAACGCTTGAATCGCCGGGCGTTTCGCGGTAAAATAAACCCGTTCGTCGCGTTCATTGTATAAAAAAAAAGCGATTTCGCAACGAGGGCCGCCAAAATCGCCGAAAAAACGGTCGAAACGCCGAAAAAAGCCGTCGAACGCGGTTAAAATAGCGAAGACGGTGAAAGTAGATGAAATAAGGAGCCGAGAAAAATGACGTTGAAACGCAATTCGAAAACGCGCCGTTCGCTTCGTTGGGCGACGCTCGCCGGGGCCGCGCTCGCGGTTTCGCCGTTGATTTCGCCGCTTTCGTCGACCCTTGCCGACGAAGCGTCGGTCGAAAAGGGAACGCCGAAAGCGCCCGCTTGGATTCTCAACAACGGTCCGGACGTCGCCGACGCGACCGTCGGGCAAGCGGAACTGCGCGTCGAAGCCGGTTTGACGACGATGCGCGTTCGCGGAACCGACGCGACGTTTTCGCTCCCGATCGACGAAGACGCTCGATTCGCGGCGGCGGAGCGGCCCTTTTTCGCGTTGCGGTATAAAATCGAGTCCGACAAAAAAGTCGGCGGGATTTTCTTCACAACCGACGAATTGACGGCGCTTTCCGACAAAAGTTACTCGCAGTTCCCGGTCGTTTGCGACGGCGTTTGGCGCGATTTAGTCGTCGATATGCGCTCGTTCCCGCATCAAAATTGGAAGGGCGTCGTTACGTCGTTCCGACTCGACGCGACGAACCCAAGTTCGCCCGGTTCGACGATTTCGCTCTCCCGACTCGGCTTCTTCCCGAGCGAAGAGGCGGCCAAAGCGTTCCTCGCCGAAGCGAACGACGCGCCCGATTATTCCCGCCCGGCGACCCTCGACGCGCCGCTGCAAAAGTGCGAAATTCCCGGCGGAACGCTCGCCGACGGTTGGGATCGCGCCGATTACCTTCTGCAAAACGCCGAGGAAGCGCCCCGAACGATCGCCGCCGGAGCGCGCCCGGAAACGCTTGTCGTCGTTCGAGTTGGAGAAGAAAATAAAGGCGCCGCGCTCCTTTCGTCGACGACGCGGCTCGGCTTTACGACGTTCCAAGCGACCGCGCCGGGGCCGTATCGCTTGACCGTTTCGGAGGAGGCCGCGTCGCTAACCGACGTCGCCGGGCGTCCGGACGAACGGGCGATTCGGTTCGCCGTCGCTCGCGGGTTCTTCGCCGCCGACGAGAAGAACGCGTTCCGCCCCGACGCGCCGACGACCGACGCGGAAAAGGCGGCGCTTTGCGAACGCGCGGCCGGTTTCGGCGTCGACGTTTCCGGCTTGAAAGCGGCGCTCGCAACGGCGTCGACCCGAGCGCAAGCGGCGGTTTGCGTCGCGGAGGCGGTCGAACGTTCGCTCGGCGTTTGGGTCGATTCGCCCTTCGACGCCGCGTATTTCGGACGCGAACGGCTCCGAATCGGCGCTTGGGGGAACTTCCGTCCCGGCGACTTTAACGACGAATATATGCGGACTTACGCCGATTGCGGATTCGACTTTGTAATCGCGATGCCGGGCGTTCCGACGCAAAAACTCCTGCAAACGGCGGCGCGACGCGGCGTCGAGGTTTACGTCAACGACGGCGGCTTCGAGAACCCGGAGACCGCGACGGCGGAGTACTGCGATTGGCCGAATTACGGCGGGCATTATATCGTCGACGAGCCCGGTTCCGACGCTTACGACAAGCTCGCCGCGATCTCGAAGCGGTACTCCGACGCGACCGGCAAAGTCCCGTATATCAACCTCTTGCCGATGTACGCCAACGACGCGCAGCTGAAATACGGGGCCGGCGCCGCCGCGATCGAGTATTACGACGTCGACCCGAACGTTTACCGCCGTTACTGCGAAGATTTCTGCAAAAAGTTCGACGTCGATTACATTTGCACCGACATTTACCCGCTCAACTGGGTCGGCGGCAAGAAGGTTACTTACCAAGATTACGTCGAGTCGATCAACGCGATCGCGACCGTCGCCCGCGAATACGACAAAGAATTTTGGTGCTTCATTCAAACGTTCGCTTGGACGAACGGCAAGCGCACCCCGACCGAAGCGGAGTACCGTTGGCAATGTTACTCGATGCTGTCGTTCGGTTGCAAGTGTATTCTTTGCTGGACTTACGCCGGTTATAATCCGAAATTCCCGTCGTTGGTCGACGTCGCGAGCCGCAAATCGACCGCTTGGTACGAAGCGCGCCCGGTCTTCCAAGAGTTGCGCCGCCTCTCCGACGAATACGTCAAGTACCGCAACGTCGGAGCGTTTACGCACAACTGCAGCGACGCGACGCCGTATTTGAAAATGAAGAACGAATACAAGGATTTTGAAACGATTCGCGAAATACGTTGCGACGAACCGCTTCTCGTCGGCTGTTTCGAGCGCAAAGACGGGCCCGGAACGGCGTTCACTTTGGTGAATATGGCCGATTGGCAAGCGAATCGCGGCGCGACGGTTCGGCTGAAACTCGACGGAACGGCGACCGCTTGGACGCGCGGCGTCCCGACGACGGTCGAGCCGGACGCGGAAGGGTTCGCGAATTTTTATCTCGCGCCGGGCGAAGGCGTCTTCGTAACGGTCGCGCCGTAAAATCAGCGAACCGGGCGGTTTGCGCGGTTTGAAGAAACGGCGTAAACCGCTTCGACGGTTGAAAATCGGCGAAACGGCGAAACGACGCGATCTTTGACGGCGGCGTTTCGCCGTTTTTGCGTTGGGGCGGCGCTTTGACGCTTGCTTGGGGGAACGCCCCCTCGGAGGGCGTCGTCCGCTTAAATTGCTCGAACTTGGAACTTGTTCCGCTTAACGTTTTGGGGCGGTTCGGCAACGTTCCGGCGAACCGCTTGGAGCGCTTGCGATTCTCCGCCGAACGTTCTTTGAGCGTGCGGTTTCGTTCGCTTAACGGCCCCTTGACGGCGGCGGCAAGCGCGTCTATAATCGGGGGATTGAACGGCGCGAACGTTGGTAGCGCCGCGGGAAGCGTCGAAAAAACGGAGAAAAACGGAAAACGATGAGAACGGTCGATTTGTTCGCCGGGTGCGGCGGTTTGTCGTTAGGTTTTGCGCGGCAAGGGTTTAACGTCGTCGGCGCGTTCGAGTTTTGGCCGACCGCCGCGGCGTGTTACCGGGCGAACTTCGACCATCCGGTTTCCGAAACCGATTTGTCCGACGTCGACGCGGCGGTCGCCGAGATTCGCGCTTTTGAGCCGGAGCTGATTATCGGCGGGCCGCCTTGCCAAGATTTTTCGCAGGCCGGGAAACGGGTCGAAGCGGAGCGCGCCAACTTGACCGAGTGTTTCGCTCGCGTCGTTTCGGAGATTCGCCCGCGCTGCTTCGCGATGGAAAACGTCGAGCGGGCCCGACTCAGCAAGGCGTTCGCGATGGCGCGCAAACTCTTTAAAGACGCGGGATACGGGCTGACGGAAGTCGTTCTCGACGCGAGCCGTTGCGGAGCGCCGCAGAAACGCAAGCGCTTCGTTTGCTTGGGGATTCAAGGCGTCGCCGACGGGTTCGCGACCGAAATTATCGAGTCGCGCCTCTCGAAAACGCCGACGACGGTGCGCGATTATTTCGGCGAATCGCTACCGTTCGAGTATTATTATCGGCACCCGCGGAATTACAACCGTCGCGCCGTTTTTTCGGTCGACGAACCGGCGCCGACGATGCGCGGCGTCAACCGACCCGTTCCGAAGGGGTATCCCGGCCACCCGAACGACGCTTGCTCTCTTGCCGAGCGACCGGAAATTCGGGCGCTGACGACCGTCGAACGCGCGCAAATTCAGACGTTTCCGGTCGATTTCCGTTGGGTCGGGACGAAAACCGACGCGGAGCAGATGATCGGGAACGCCGTTCCGGTCAAGTTGGGCGAGTTCGTCGCCGAAACGCTCCGACTCGCGCTCGAAAAAGCGGAGAACGCGGGAAAAACGGCGGAATAGGAAAATCGCGCCAACTTTGACGGCGTTCGCGCTTTTGAAATTGGAACGAACGCGCGGACTTTAACGGCGAAAATAACGCCGCGTCGATTTCCGGGAAGCGGGAAGGGCGCGGCGTTTTTTTTGAGTTGAAATTGCGAAAGACGCGCAAAGTTTGACGACGGAAGACGGAGGCCCGCGTCGATATTTCCGAGAAAACGGGAAGGGCGCGGCGTTTTTTTTGACTTGAAATTGCAAAAGACGCGCAAACTTTAACGGCGGCAAGAAACGCGAAAGCCGGCGTCGCGCTCGGTTCCGACGAAGGAACGGGCGCGGCGTCGGTTCGTTTTTCGACGTTTTCGCGTCTTTGTTAACGCTTTTTTAACGCGGTTTAATAATTCGCGTTACTTTTTCGCGATTTTGCTCCAAGAATCGCGCAGCGACGCGGCGCGGTTGAAGACCGGTTTTTCCGGCGTCGACGCTTTGTCGAGCGCGAAATAACCGACGCGTTCAAATTGGTAACGCTCGTCGAGCGTCGCGTCGGCGAGAGCCGGTTCCAGCTTCGCGTTTTCGATGACGGTCAACGAATCGGCGTTGAGGTAATCTTTGTAATCGCCGGTATTTTGCGGGTCGTCCGGGTTCGGAACGCTAAATAAACGGTCGTAAAGGCGGACTTCGGCGTTCAGCGCCGTCGCCGCGTCAACCCAGTGAATCGTCCCTTGGACTTTGCGCCCGTCCGCGCTTTGACCGCCGCGCGTTTCCGGGTCGTAATCGCAGTGAACTTCGACGACGTTCCCGTCCGCGTCCTTGACGCAGTTTTTGCACGTAACGTAGTAAGCGTAACGCAAACGCACCTCTTTGCCCGGCGTCAAGCGGAAATACTTCTTCGGCGCGTCTTCCATAAAGTCGTCGCGCTCGATGTAAAGCGTTTTCGAGAACGGGACTTCGCGCGTTCCGTCCGCTTCGTTTTCCGGGTTGTTGACGGCGGTCAGCGTCTCCGTTTGGCCCTCCGGATAGTTGTCGATAACCAGTTTGATCGGGTTCAGCACCGCCATTCGACGGAGCGCCGACTTATTGAGGACTTCGCGGAGGCTGTTTTCGAGGACGGTCGCTTCGATCGTGCTGTTGAACTTCGCGACGCCGATCGTTTGGCAGAAGAGACGAATCGCTTCCGGCGTGTAACCGCGGCGGCGGAGCCCGCAAATCGTCGGCATGCGCGGGTCGTCCCAACCGGCGACGTAACCGCCCTTGACGAGTTCGATCAGCTTGCGCTTGCTCATCACCGCGTAAGTCAGGTTCAGGCGCGCGAACTCGATTTGTTGCGGACGATAAACGCCGAGTTCGTTCAGGAACCATTCGTAAAGCGGACGGTGATGCTCGAATTCGAGCGTGCAAATCGAGTGCGTGATCCCTTCGATCGAGTCTTCGAGACCGTGCGCCCAGTCGTACATCGGGTAGATGTTCCACTTCGTCCCTTGACGGTGGTGCGGCGCGCGGACGATGCGGTACATCACCGGGTCGCGCATATTGAAGTTCGGCGACGCCATATCGATTTTAGCGCGGAGCGTTTTCGAGCCGTCCGGGAATTCGCCGTCGCGCATCCGTTGGAAGAGGTCGAGGTTTTCTTCGACGGAGCGGTCGCGCCAAGGGCTCGGTTTGCCCGGCTCGGTCGGCGTGCCGCGGGTTTCGCGGATTTGGTCGGCGGTCAGGTCGCAAACGTAAGCCTTCCCCTTCTTAATGAGTTGGACGGCGTACTCGTACATTTGCTCGAAGTAGTCCGACGCGAAGAAGAGGCGGTCTTCCCAATTCGCGCCGAGCCAAGCGACGTCTTCCTTGATCGATTCGACGTACTCGACGTCTTCCTTCGCCGGGTTCGTGTCGTCGAAACGGAGGTTGAAGAGGCCGCCGTACTGCTTAGCCAAACCGGAGTTTAAAACGATCGACTTCGCGTGTCCGATGTGCAGGTAGCCGTTCGGTTCCGGGGGAAAACGGGTGTGAACGCGGTTTCCGAACTTGCCGGAGCGATTGTCTTCTTCGATGATTTGCTCGATGAAGTGGAGCGAACGGGCCTTTTCCGGGGCGGCGTTCGGGTCGAGATTTTCCGGGTTTTGCGTCGTCATGCGATGACTCCTTCGCGCCGTCGAGGCGGGGCGATTGGGGCTTTGAGCCGGTTGAAATAGGGGATTTCGGTTGAGTTTAAGGAAAGGGGAAGGGCGTTCGAGGAGCGGCGTTTAACGCGTCGACGCTCCGTTCGAACGGCGGCAAACGTCAACGAGCGTCGAGCGCGGCGCGGACGGCGGCGATGAACGCCGGGTTCGAACCGCAGCAACCGCCGACAAAGGACGCGCCCTCGGCGACGACTTTCAACGCTTCGGCGGCGAAACCTTCCGGCGTTTGGTCGTAAACGGTCGCGCCGTCGACCATTTTCGGAAGGCCGGCGTTCCCCTTCATCCAAAGCGGGAGCGTCGTAACGGCTTTCATTCGCGAACAAATCTCGACGAACGTTTCGATTCCGCGTCCGCAGTTCGAGCCGACCGCGTCCGCGCCCGCTTCCTCCGCCGCTTGAGCGAACGACTCCGGCGTCGCGCCCATCATCGTGCGGTCTTTTTTCTTGCCGCTGTCGAACGTGCCGGACGCGACGACGAGAAGACCGAGCGACTTGGCCGCCTTGACCGCGAGCGCCATTTCTTGCGGATCGCTCGACGTTTCGACGACGACGCCGTCCGCGCCGCCCGCTTTTTGCGCTTCGATCTGCTCGACGAACGCGGCGTAAACCTCTTCCGGCGAAACGTCGCCAAGCGCGAGCATAACGCCGGTCGGGCCGACCGACGCGAGAACGCGAACCTTGCGCCCGGTCGCTTCCGCCGCCGCTTCTTTCGACAATTCGACGCCGCGACGGTTGATCTCCGCGACTTTGTCGGCGGCGCCGTGATTCGCCAAAACGAAACGCGACGAGCCGAACGTGTTCGTCAAAATAATATCGGAACCGGCGTCGACGTAAGATTTCGCGACCGCCTTCACCGCGTCCGGGTTTTCGAGGTTCCAAAGGTCGGGGTGCGCGCCGAGCGGGAGACCGCGTTTTTGAAACTCCGTTCCCCAACCGCCGTCGATCAGGAGCGGGCCGTTGGACAGCCAGTTTTGCAGCGTTTCGTTTTGCATCGGGATTGCCTTTTCTTGTTCGCGAGCGTCGCGGTCGTTCGGCGCGTCGTCGCCTTGTCGTCAAAATTTTGTCGATATTAATATAAGGGGAAAACGGCGTCTCGGTCGAGCGCGGCGGACGGAACGGGGAACGCGAAAAGCGTCGGCTTCGTTGCGCGAACTCGACGGAATATCCTTATTATAACGTTTTGTCAAGAAAGCAAAGGAGGGACTTCTTTTTTTGAAGAAATCCCTTCGCGTTCGCGCCGTCGAGACGATTGGGTTCAATAAACGCCGACGCTGCCGGGGGCGAAACCGCCGCTCGTCGTTTGCGGTTGATATTGGACGCCGGAGTAAGCGTCTTGCGGCGCGGCGGTCGGCGCGGTTTGCGGAGCCGGTTCGAAGTTTTGCGCGACGAAAGTCGGTTGCGCCGGAGCGACTGGGAAAGCGTTCGGGTCGACGACCGGGAAGTCGCTTTGCGGGGCGACCGGAGCGTTTTGCGCCGTCGGGAAGGCGTTCGGGTCGACGGTCGGGAAGTCGTTTTGCGGAGCGACCGGGGCGTTTTGCGCGGCGACGTTGAACGACGAATGAACGACCGCGTTCGGGTCGACGGTCGGGAAGTCGTTTTGCGGAGCGACCGGGGCGTTTTGCGCCGTCGGCGTCGGGACGTAAGGCGCGGTCGCGGCGTATTGTTGCGCGGCGTTCGGCGCTTGATAAGATTGCGTCGTCGGATTTTGAGCCGTTTGGAAGGCGTCGGCGCTTTGATAATTTTGGCTGTAATCGGGCGTTTTGAAACTTTGCGTCGGTTCCGGCGGCAAGTTCGCGGTCAAAGCGTTCGGAGCGTTCGAGGGCGAATTTTGCGCGAGCGCGACGTCTTCCGACTTTTGAGCGAGTTTCGGCGTTTCGTCGGCTTCGTACTTGCCTTTTTGAGCGAGCGATTTCTCGTCGTCGACTTTTTTCGGGGACGCGTCGCCGACCGTGTAATTTTCCGGCGGCGGCGTTAAATCGTCCAATTCGTCGAGTTCGCTCGGCGTGTCGACGTCGGTCGCTTTCGGCGCTTTCGAGAACGGATTCCCCATTTTCCAACCCGAACGACAGCCGGTCGACGCGACGAGCGCGACGGCGAGCGCGGCAACGACGAAAATTCGGGCGTCGAACTTATTTTTCATCGAATTTACTTCCTTTATTGACTTCCCTGTCTTGCGATGGCGGCGCGACGGCGAGAACCGAACGCCGCGTCGGCGTCGACCGCGCCTCCTTGCGCTTTGCGTCGACTTTAACGACTCTAAGGAACGTATCGGCTCTTTTCGCGTAAAAAAAAGGAAATTTTTTAAAGTTTGTTTAAATTTTAAGGATTTTAACCTTTTTTAGGCGCGTCGCCCTCAAACGGACGTCGAAGAATAACCGATTTTGCGCGACGGCGCAAGAGCTTTTTTGTGTTTTTAAACGATCGCAATGAAAAAATAGAAAACGCCGATTAAAAAGGGCGACGAGAGTAAAGGGAATGGGAAAAGACGGCGCGCAGCGACGATTGTAAGTTTTTTAGCGTTTTTTCTGAATTTATTAACGGACGGCGCGTTTTAAGCCGATAAGACTAAGCGAAGCCCGTCGCGACGAGACGAACGCGAAGGCCGCGAACGGCGTCGGCGACGAGCTTTCCTTGTTTGCTTGTTTTGTTTATTTTGCTTATCTTGTTCGCCTTGTCGACTTAAATAACGATCTCGACCGCCGCGTCGCCGTCGTTAAATATTGTTTAAAGTCGTTATATTAACAGTGTTATGCGCGCAAAATCGTTAGAATGGGAAAAACCGTCGCGTTGGGAACGGTTCGTCGAGTCGACGGCGGGAATCGGTCGCGCGATCACCGGTCGCGTCGCGTTGGCGGGAAATTTGGCGGTTTTTTCGGCCGCGACGATTTTTTGGCTCGTCGTCAAGGGCGCGAAGCGAGAAACGCTGACGCCGGCGTTTTTCAACGTCGGCGTGTTGAGTTTGCCGGTCGTTATGCTGACCGGAACGTTTATCGGGATGGTTCTCGCGGTGCAGTCTTACCCGCAGTTCAAGTTGGTCGGACTCGAAACCCGCATCGGCGCGGCGATCAACCTGTCGCTGGTGAAGGAGCTGGGCCCCGTTCTCGCGGCGACGATGCTCGCCGGGCGAGTCGGAAGCGCGTTGGCGGCGGAACTCGGAACGATGCGCGTTACCGAGCAGATCGACGCGTTGGCGAGCATGGGCGTCAACCCGATTCATTACCTTGTCGCGCCGCGTTTCCTCGCTTGTTTGACGTTGATTCCGGGGCTGACCCTCTTCGCCGACTTGATGGGCGTCGTCGGCGGCGCGTTTTTTAGCATCAAGTTGCTCGGCGTCGACTGGAGTTATTATTGGGAATACTCGCGGAATATGGTCGGTATGTTCGACGTGTTCGCCGGGATGTTTAAGAGCGTCTTTTTCGGCGCCGCGATCGCGTTGATCTGCTGCCATCAGGGCTTCCGTTGCGGCGCGGGCGCGGAGGGCGTCGGGAAGGCGGCGACGAGTTCCTTTGTCATTTCGTTCGTCGCGATTTTGTTCCTCGACCTTCTTCTCGGGATTGGGCTCGACCAAATTCAAACGCAATTCCTCGGCGGGCCGAAGGGAAGTATGATTTGACGCGAAATAGATAAAACGCGGCGAACGGCGAACGTAAGCGGAATACGTAAAATCGAGAAAATGGGAAAAACGGAGAAACGGCGATAATGACCGACGAAACGAAAAAGGACGGCGCGGCGACGAACGGCGACTTGAAGCCGGTTCGCGTCGAACCGAACGTCGAAAACGAGGCGCGACCGTATCCGCTCCCGAATTTGATCGGCGAATCGAACCCGGCGCCGAGCGCGGAGCGTTTGATCGAGGGCGCGGTTATCGTCGACGAAGACGGCGTCAAAAAGGCGTTGCGCCGTCGTCCGCCGCTCCTTGAAATTCAAGATTTGAACGTGATTTTCGGCGAAAATCAAGTGTTGCGCGACATTAACTTGAAGGTGCGGCGCGGCGAAACGGTCGCCGTCATCGGCGAAAGCGGGTGCGGCAAGACGGTGCTTTTGAAGAATATGATCGGTTTGATCGCGCCGACGACCGGACGCGTCCTCTTTAAAGGGAAAGATTTGGCGCGCGTTTCCGACAAAGCGTTGACCGAAATTCGAACGCATTACGGTTTCGTTTTTCAAATGGCGGCGCTGTTCGACAGTATGACGATCGCCGACAACGTCGCGTTTCCGTTGCGCCAACATCGGCGAAATATGCGTCGTTCCGAGATTAAGGAGCGCGTCGAAAGTTTGCTCGAAGAAGTCGGGCTCAACCCGAAAATCGTCGCGAACAAGACGCCGTCCGAGATTTCCGGCGGGATGCGCAAACGCGTCGGGTTCGCTCGAGCGCTCGCGATGGAGCCGGAGTTGATGTTGTACGACGAACCGACGACCGGGCTCGACCCGATTATGAGCGACGTCATTAATGAACTGATGATCTCGGCGCGCGACCGGCGCCGCGTCGCGGGCGTCCTTATCACGCACGATATGAAGTCGGCGTCGAAGGTCGCGGACAGAATTGTGATGCTTTATCCGCACGCTCGGCTCGATCCGGGCGAACCGCAAATGATTTTCGACGGAACGCCGGAGGAAATCGAACGGGCGACCGACCGCCGCGTCGCGCAGTTCATTCGCGGCGAAGCGGGAGAGCGTATCCGCGAAATGACCGCCGGACGCTGAAACGAACGGCGCGAAAGCAACGAATAAAAATAACAAACAAAAACTTGTTTAACGTAAAACTTGTCGAAAAACGAAACGAGGCGCGCGGAAAGCGTCTCGAATCGAAGGAGCGGAAATAACGATGGCTAACCGAAGAATGGAATTTTTCATCGGGATGATGGTGATCGGAATCGTCGCCGGCGTCTTTGTGATGACGATTTTGTTCGGCTCCGAAAAAGGATTTTTCGTCGGAGGCGGCGGCAAGCGCTTAACGATCGTGTTCGAAAAAGCGGGCGGCGTTACGCAAAATTCGCTCGTTCTCAAAAACGGCATCAAAATCGGGCGCGTCTATTCGGTCGACTTGGTCGACGACCGCGACAAGGCCGAGGTGAAAGTTACCTTTGAACTGAATCCCGACGCGAAAATTTACTCGAACGAATACGCGAAGATTAACCGAACGTTTTTGGGCGACGCGTCGATCGAGTTCGTCAAAAATCCCGAGTTTAAGGGGGAAATCGTCGAAATCGATCCCGCCGACGTTATCGTCGGTCAGCCGGGCGGCGACTTGATGGGAACGGTCAGCAACATCGAGGGCGACCTCGCGAAGGCGTTGCAAAATATCAACCGCGCGACGCAAGAAATAACGCTCTTTATGAGCAACGTCAATTCGTTCCTCGGCGACGAAGAGGAGTTGGGCAAGAAAAAAGCGAGATTGGAAGCGATCTTCAGCAATATCAACGACGCGCTCGTTACGATCAACGCGCTCGGAACGAATATGAACGCGATCGTCTCCGACAAACAGCTTAACGCCGATATTCGGCGCGCCGCGGCGGAGGTTCCGCAAATTTTGGAACGCGTCGACTCGTTGATGGAGAACGCCAACGCTTTGGCGAGCGACGCTCGTAAAACGATGGCGCGCGCCGAAACGACGTTCGATTTGGTCGACAAAAACTTGGACAACGTCAACCGATTCACGACGTCCCTTTCGGAGCAGGGCCCGGAGATTATGGTGTCGCTGAACGAAGGCGCGGCGGAGGTCAAGACGATGACGCTCAACATCGCGTCGCTGGCCCGCGAACTGGAAGCGCAGTTTAAAGACCCGACGACGCCGCTCGGAATGTTAGCCGACCAAGAGACCGCCGACTCGCTCCGCCGCATCGTTCGCAACGCCGAGGAGCTGACCGAAAAAGTTTACCCGATTTTGGACGACGCCCGCGTTTTTTCGAACAAAATCGCGCACCGTCCGAGTTCGCTGATTTGGGATAAAAACACGTTCAAGGGCGCGCCGACGAACGGACGGTACGGGATGCAGGCCAATTCGCCGAGCGGCGGGCTCTCGTCGCCGTTGTATCGTCCGACGCCGTCCGGGCAAAAGATTTGCGCTCGCGCTCAATATTATCCGGCCGCCGACCTCGAGACGATGGACGTCGAAACGCGACTTGCTTACGAAGCCGCTTGTCCGGAAACGACGAAGCGCGGGCGTTGGTCGCCGACGACCCTTTGGAATAAGATTTGCGCGAAAAATTCGGACGGAAGCGCGCTTTGGTCGTTCGGACGTTCGAAGTCGAAAGCGCGACCGACTTGGGAGACGCGTTCGGTCGGGTACGTCGTTCCTTCCGGGGCGTTCGCGCCGGTCGGGGCCGCCGTTTACGCCGGGGGTGAAGGGGCGCCGCTCGAAACGAGCGTCGGGGAAAATTGGGGCGATTTCGGCGAAGCGGTCGAGCCGAACGGTTTCTCGAGCGAACCGATTTCGACCGAAGAACCGGCGGCGCCGAGCGTTTCGCGCTCCGCGTTTCCGCCGTCGACCGTTTCCGCGAAGCCGCTCGGCCCTTACGCGGAACCGGGAACGGACGCGCTCGAACTCGATTTCGGCTTGGCCGACGATTCCGCCGAGAACGTCGAAGTCGCGGGCGCCGTCGAGGAGTTGCCGACGTCGATCAACCGAATCGCGGAGCCGTCGTTGTTGGACGCGCCGAAACCGATTCCGAACGGCGCGGGGCCGGGAACGGTCGCCGAACCGCTCTTCGAAGACGACGGCTTGCCGTTGCAATTCGCGCCGCCGACTCGCCGTTGAGCGAAAATAGAGAAGACGCGAAGAATAGTGAAATAGCGAAGCGTTTAACGTTTGCGAAATATGCGTCGTCGTTTCCGAACGGAGCGGCGACGCTTTTTTATTTTTGAAAAAAAGAACGCGAAACGGCGAAAATTTTCTTGACGTCGCGCTCTTTCTTGCGGATAACTTAATGATTAATAGACGGCGGCGCGGGTAACGGAGCGCCGCGCAAAAAACGAGCGAAGAACGACGAGAAGAAAAATGAGCGAAAACGCGATTCCCGAACTGGAAAAAAAGATCGAAAACGTCGTCGTGATCGGGAGCGGCCCGGCGGCTTGGTCGGCGGCGATTTACGCGGCGCGGGCGGCGTTTGCGCCGGTCGTTTTCGAAGGCGCGTTTTCCGGCGAAAACCAAGAGGCCGGAACGCTTCCGATGGGGCAGCTGGCGACGACGACGGAAGTCGAGAATTACCCGGGCTTCCCGACGGGCGACTTGGCGACGTACCTGACGAGCGCGCTTGGCGACGAGCGTTCGGCGTACTTGCCTCCGGAGGCGCTCGAATCGGGCGTTCGGCGCGCGATTTTCGGCCCGGCGTTGGTCGAATTAATGCGGCGGCAAGCGGAGAATTTTGGCGCGCGGATCGTTTCGGAGGACGTCGTTTCGGTCGATTTTTCGCAACGACCGTTCCGACTGACCGGCTCGGACGGCGAGACCGTTTGGGCGCGTTCGGTAATCGTCGCGACCGGCGCGTCGGCGCGTTGGTTGGGCTTGCCGTCGGAGACGCGCTTTAAAAATCGGGGCGTCGGTTCTTGCGCCGTTTGCGACGGAGCGCTTCCGCGCTTCCGGAACCGTCCGATCGTCGTCGTCGGCGGCGGGGACTCCGCGGTCGAGGACGCCGAATATTTGGCGAAGTTCGCGAGCAAAGTTTATCTCGTTCACCGCCGCGACGCGCTGCGAGCGTCGAAGATTTTGGCGCGTCGAGCGGAGGCGAACCCGAAAATCGAATTCGTTTGGAATCGCGTTCCGGAGGAGATTTTGGGGACGGACGAAGCGGGCGTTACCGGCGTTCGCTTGGCGAGCGTCGTCGGCGAACCGACGCTTGAACTGGAGGCGTCCGGCGTCTTTATCGCGATCGGGCATAGGCCGAACGTCGCGTTTTTAGGCGGTCAACTCGAACTGACGGAAAACGGTTTCATTAAGCGAACCGTTCCGTTCCGAACCGAAACGAGCGTCGCGGGCGTGTTCGTCGCCGGGGACGTCGCCGACGAGCGGTACCGTCAAGCGATCGTCGCCGCCGCGTCCGGGTCTTGCGCCGCGCTAGACGCCGAGCGATTCTTGGCGACGAGCGACGAATAGATGTAAAAGGCGCGGAAAAAAATAATTTCAAAACAAACGGGTGATTTTTGTTTAAAAAAACGCCGAATTACCGCGTAAAGACGATGGAACGGTTGACAAAAACCGGCGACCGGGTAAAATTTTTGCGTAACGGAGCCGTTTTTCGGAGCGCGACTGCAGACGTTTCAATTTAAAAAGAATTTCCGATAAAATACAACGGCGGAATTAGTGGAATGCGTAAATATTACTATGTGTGCCCTCGTTGCGGACGTTGTTATAAGCGTTATATTCCGCGACGAAAAATGAAATGCGTTTTCTGCGCGACCAAGTGGAAGACGCGCAAAGCTAAAGGAACGCGTTCGGCGTTTTCTTGGACGGCGACTTTCGGCGTTTTGGCGGCGCTTATCCTCGTCGCTTTCTTGCTTGGGCGCGAGCTGGGCGTTTGGCGAGCTTTGCAAGAGAAGCCGATTTCGGTTGAATCGACGACCGGCTCGGCGGATTATTCCGAGAACGCGGAAAAAGCCGACGTTTTCGAAGCCGTCGACGACGAACCGACGTCCGACGCGGAAAACGTCGAAGAAGCCGAAGAATCGCTCGAACCGGCGAACGAAGTCGAAAACGCGGCGGCGGAATGAGCGGACGCGGACGAATCTTCGGGGCGATTTTGACGTTGGGAAGCGTCGCGGCGTTCGGCGGTTGGGCGACGAACGAAACGTTTGGCGCGGCGGACGAATCTTGCCTTTGGGGCGCGCCGGGCGGTCGAACGACGTATCTGCCCCCTTACGACCCGAGCGACGCGCCGACGATTCCGCTCTTGAAGCGTTCGGAAACCGCGACCGGCGTCGGAACCGGCGGCGATAAAAAGAGCGGCGGGCCCCGCGTCGGCGACTCCGGAACGTTCGTCGGCGCCGACGGAAAGACGTATTATTATCGTTTCGTCGAAGGCGTGCGGCGGCGCGCGGTCGTTGAAACGCGACCGGACGCTTCGTCGCCGAGCGGTTGGCGCAAGGTTTGGCGATACGTCGACGAGCCGCGTTTGATTAAGCAAATTTGGCCGATGGAAACGTCGACGGCGACGCCGGAGCCCTGCCGTCCGGTCGAAAAAGTTGTCGAAACGCCGGAAAAAAGCGGCGCGAGCGCGGTTCCGTCGGGCGCGGCTGAAAACGAGCCGACGATTCTTTATCGAGCGACCGTTCGCGCGGTCGTCCGTTGACGAAATTCAAACGAAAACCGTCGAAAGGCGGTTTTTTTATTTCTTGACGATAATTTACGATCTTTTCTTTGTTTCTCGTCGTTAAAATATTTTCGTTGCGTTATTGTTCGTTGGGTTGCGGCGAGCCGAGCGATTTTCTTGCGATTCTTTTTAAAAATTTGGTTCTTTTCTTAAAAAATTTACTCGGTTAAGCCGATAAAAGTAGTATCGAGGTTTGGAACGATTTTAAAACTTAAATCGTTTGCAACGCGCGCCGAATTTAAAAAGCGTTGAAGGATAAACGCTTTGGCGGCAAGAGTTGGCGACGGTTAAAATCGTTTCGCTCGGAACGCGATTTTTTGAAAAACGAAGCGGCGGCGGACGCGAAACGTTCGGCGCGAGCGGGGAAAAAACGCGTTCTTAACGGTTCGTCCCGACAAAGACAAGGAGGTCGGGAAAGCGATTGGGATAAGCGCGCGTCGACGTTTCAACGAGACGCGCCCAACGCTTGGGACGAACGGTCGACGACAAAACGCCCGAACGTTCGCGGCGTCGCGTCGCGGCAAAGCGGAGTAAGAAAACGCTTCGGCGCCGGTTTTTTGCGGCTTGTTTCGTTAAAATGGAGGTTTTAGCGAAGACGGGTAATGTTTTCTTGCGTTGTTTTGCCGTCGCGGCGGTCGGCGGCGGTTTGCCAACGGGAACGGCGCTTTCGAAGAACGTCGCAAGGACGCGGAGTTTCTTCGAACGGCGACGGTTCCGTCGAGGCGTCGCGTCGGTTCAAACGCGGAGAAATCGGCGTCGTCGGGGAAACGCGGCTTGCGGTCGCGTTCGGTCGGCGTTCTTTTTCCAATGAAAAGCGACTCGATTTTGTTGTTCTGTTCCGATTTTACGGGAATGAAGCGGAAAAACGCGTCGCGTTGAAAAAAAACGACGAAACGACGCTTCGTTGAACGACGAACGAAACGGCGACGTTTCAACGCGTTAACTTTTGCTTGTTGTTGGTTGGACTGGAAAAATCAGGGAGGATTTTATGGTCGCGACGCAGTCTCTTGCCGAAGACGTCGCCCGTTTGTGGCAAAACTTTATCGAAGATCGTTCGAATCAAACGCTTCGCAACGCGTTGATCGAACAGTATTTGCCGCTCGTGCGTTATCACGGCGAACGCGTTTGGTCTCGCCTCCCGGACGAAGTCGACTTGGACGACTTGGTTTCGTCCGGTATTTTCGGGCTGATGGACGCTATCGACGCGTTCGATCCGGCGCGCGGCGTCAAGTTCGAAACGTATTGCGTTCCGCGCATCCGCGGCGCGATGCTCGACGAACTCCGCAATATGGACTGGGTGCCCCGTTTGGTGCGTTCGCGAGCGCGCAAGTTGTCCGAAGCGAACAAGGAACTTTCCGACCGCTTGGGCCGCCTCCCGACGCAAGAAGAGTTGGCGAAACATCTTAAGATGAGCAAAGCGGAACTCGACCGCGTTCTCAACGACGCGAACGCCGTCAATCTCGTCAGCTTGAACAAGAAATGGTTCGAAACGGACGGCTCGAAAGACGTCAGCGAAATCGACTTAGTCGAAGACGCTCGCGGCGAAGACCCGACGAGCCGGATTCAAAAGTCGGACGTGATGCGCCTTGTAACGAAAGGGCTCAGCCGCAACGAACGAATGATCATCATTCTCTATTATTACGAGGAAATGACGATGAAGGAAGTCGGCGCGACGCTCGATTTGAGCGAAAGTCGCGTCAGTCAAATGCACAGCGCAATCGTTAACCGCCTGCAACAACAACTGAGCGACCGTCGACCGGAGTTCGTTTGACGCGAACCGGAACCGCTCGCCGCGTCGGGCGAGTCGTCGAGAAAAAAGGCGCCGCGTTCTTGGCGGCGCGTCGAGGAAAAAAAACGATGAAACGCGGACGTTCTCGTTATTCTAGTAGCAAAAATGTCGCCGCCGACGCGTTATTCGACGAAAACGCCGCGTCTTCTTGGGGAAAAACGTTCGGCGACGAGGAAATCGACGAAACGGAAGACGCCGCGTCGGCGGAAGTCGGCGCGTTGAGCGGACGTTGCGATTTCACTTTCTTGGCAAAAAACGATAAACCGGGCGCTTTGGAGAGCGCGGAGAAAGTCGGCGATTCGGGCGATTTCGCGGAACCGGCGAGCGGCGGCGATTCAAGCGTTTTAGAGGAACCGGCGAACGTCGGCGAGTCGGAGCGTTCGGGCGTTTTGGCGGAAATAAGCGAAACGGCGAAGGAGCGCGTTTCCGACGTCGCGTTAAAATCGGCAAGCGAAATGGAATGGGCAAAGTCGAGCGGCGGAACGACCGACTTCGAGGACGGCGCGGCGGACGAAACGAGGCGAATTTGGGCGCCGAGCGAACTGGTCGACGACATTCTTCTTTCGACCGTCGACGGGGTCGGCCCGTTGACCGCGGAGCGTTTGATCGCGTATTTTGGAACGGCTAGCGAAGTTTTGCGGGCGTCGCGGCGCGATTTGGAACGGGTCGACAAGGTCGGGCCGACGCTGGCTCGCAAGATTTCGCAAGCGCGGGAGGCCTGCGACGTCGAGGCGCTGATCCGATTTTGCGAAGAAAACGGGATCGAAATCGTCGCGTTTCGGGACGCTCGGTATCCAGCGCGACTGCGGGAAATCGACAATCCGCCGCGACTTCTTTACGTTCGCGGCTCTTTCGCGCCGGAAGATCGAACGGCGATCGCGGTCGTCGGAACGCGGGGCGCGACGCGGTACGGGCTCGAGCAAGCGCGGCGTTTGGGACGCGAACTCGCCGAAGCGGGGTTTACCGTCGTCAGCGGGTTGGCGCTCGGAATCGACGGGGCGGCGCATCGGGGCGCGCTCGAAGTCGGCGGGCGAACGTTGGCCGCGCTCGGAGGCGGCGTCGCGAAGGTGTATCCGCGCGAACACGAGGATTTGGCGCGACTTATCGCCGGGTCGGGCGCCGTTTTTAGCGAGTATCATCCGCTGACGTCGCCGCTAGCCGGGAATTTTCCGGCGCGCAACCGCATTGTTAGCGGACTTTCGCTCGGCGTTTTGGTCGTCGAATCGCCGTTGCGGAGCGGTTCGCTGATCACCGCGAGACTGGCGGCGGAGCAAAATCGCGAAGTGTTCGCGCTTCCGGGCCCGGTCGACCGCGAAACGTCGCGCGGCTGTCATCGGCTGTTGCGGGAAGGCGCGGGGCTTGTCGAGTCGGTCGAGGACGTGTTGGCGGCGTTGCCTCTCTTCGAACGACCTAAGAAACAAACGAAAAATACCGGTCGGCTTGAAAACGATGAAAACGTTGCAAAAACGGGAAATCGTCTTCTAAACTCCGGGGCGACGAGCGATTTCGAACGCGTCAGCCGAGCGCGTCGCGACGCCGCGAAGGGCGCGACGTCGGTAAAACGGGAAACGTCGAGAAACTTTAACGGCGGTTCTTGGGCTTCCGCTCCGGAAAAGCGGGAGTCGACGGAGCTTTCGGCGGAAACGCTCGCCGGATTGAGCGCGGACGAGCGGAAAATCGTCGATTTGGTCGGCGCCGATCCGGTTCCGATCGACCGCGTCGTGCGCGAATCGGGGCTCGGCGCGGCGAAAATCGTCGGATTGATCGCGGCGTTGGAGTTTAAAAAGATTCTTTGTCGGCGCGAAGGGAACGCCGTTTCGCGACGTTAGCGGAAAAAACGCTTGTCCAAAAGTAAAAAACGTCGTTGGTAGGAGACGCGCGCTTTGCGAGAAAAGGAGAAAATGCGAAAAATAGGTAAAACGGCGGTTTTAAGGAAAAGCCCCGCTTCTCGTTTTCAATAAATAAGCTAAAATATAACGGTTGAATCGACCGAACGGCGGCGATTTTCCCTCTAAGGCCGCTTCTTTTAGCGCGCCGTCGACGGGCGAAAGTTGCGGTTTCTTTAAAATGTTGCGTTAATGAATTATCGGGCTGTTTTTGTTTTTTTAAGCGCGGTCGCTTGTTTTCTCGGCGGCGGAATGCTTCTCTGCATTCCTTGGGGAGGCGAGCTTAGCGGAAGCGATTGGCGTTGGGAAGCGCGCGGCGTCGAGGGGCTTCTGATGGGCGCGGCGACTTCTTTCGTCGTCGCGTTCGCGTTTTATTGGTTCGGGCGAGGCGGCGACTCGACGCGACTGTTTCGTAAAGAAGCGATCGCGATCGTCGCGTTCGGTTGGATTTTAGCGATTTTTCTTGGCGCGACGCCCTATTTATACGGCGGCGCGGAGTTGCGACCGGGCGTTCCGGCGACTTTCGCCGACGCGATTTTTGAATCGGCGTCGGGGTTGACGACGACCGGCGCGACCGTTTTCGGCGAGTTGGAAAATCCCGCGTCGTTGCCTCGAACTCTCCTCTTTTGGCGGTTTGCGACGCATTTTCTCGGCGGGCTTGGGGTGATGTGTTTTTTCGTCGCGTTAATCGGACACGGCGCGAACGGCAAAGCGATTATGAAGCTCGAACGCGGCGCTTCCGGGAATATGCCCGTCGCCAAAATGCGCGAGCTTGCGTTTGCGCTCTTTAAGATTTACGTCTTTTTAAACGTCGCTTGCGCGGCGGCGTTTTGGGGGTGCGGCGTTTCTTTTTTCGACGCGGTCGCGCACGCGTTTTCGACCGTCGCGACGGGCGGTTTTAGCTCGCGAAACGCCAGCGTCGGTTATTTTGCGACCGATCCGAACGTTAACGGCGTCGCTTTTGAATTAACGGCGCTCTTTTTTATGTTTGTCGCGTCGACGAATTACGGCTTGCTTTATTGGGTCGCGCTTAGAAAACCGGAAAAATTATTTCGCGACGTCGAGTGGCGAACGTATTTGATCATTTTAACGGTCGCGACGGTCGCGACGTTTGGTTTTGGTTGCGCTAAAGGCGATTTTAGCGAATCGGCGGTCGGCGAAGACGCGAACTTGCGGGGCGAAGCGAAGGTTGGCGAGCGCGACGTCGTTTGGGACG
This sequence comes from Thermoguttaceae bacterium, assembly GCA_017937685.1. Taxonomy (GTDB): domain Bacteria; phylum Planctomycetota; class Planctomycetia; order Pirellulales; family Thermoguttaceae; genus RUG369. The sequence continues at coordinate 20,507 of JAGBDD010000044.1, forward strand.
CGGCTCCTTTCCCGCAAGTTGCCGGCGAATTAACGAGAGAAGACGCGCGTTTGGCGCAAGACGTAGGGGACGCGCAAAATGGAGAAAAGGGGAAAGACGCCGATTTAAGGCGAACGAGCGAAGCGAGCGCGCCGAAATCTTGGCTCGATTCGTTGCGACTTTCCGCGTTTACCGTCGTTTCGTTGGCGTCGGGAACGGGGTTTGCGACGGCGCGGTACGAACTTTGGAACGCCGCGTCGCTTTTGGTGTTGGCGCTTCTGATGTTTGGCGGCGGATGTTCGGCCAGCACGGCCGGCGGCGCGAAAATTTATCGCGTTTTTCTTCTCGGGAAAGCGATTTTATCGAACGTCGAGCGAACGCATAGCCCGAACGTCGTGCGGGCGGCGCGGTATAACGGAGAAAATTTGGAGCGCGACGTGTTAAATTCCGTCGTCGTGCATTTGATAACGTTGATCGCGTTGATTTTAGCGGTAACTTTGGCGACTCTTTGTTGGGAGTCGGACGCGCCTTGGAGAAACGCGCCGTCGCCGCAAATTGAAAAATTGACCGATTTGACGGGCGCCGCGCTCTCGATGTTTTCCAACGTCGGTCCCGCGTTTGGTAAAATGGGCGCTTTAGAGAATTACGGTTTCCTCTCCGCGCCGACAAAACTGGCGTATAGTTGCGCGATGTTGATCGGTCGGTTGGAAATTTGGATCGTTTTGGCTGTTTTCGCGCCGGTTTTTTGGCGACGAAACTAATCGCTCGACGCGGAAAAACGAAAGTCGCCGCGTTGCGAAAACGCGACGACTCTCGGGAAAGCGACGTTGGTCGACAAGCGGCGCCGTTAGAGCTTAACGCGTTCCGATTTCAAAATTTGCGCGACAAGAAGCGCCGTTTTTTCCGGAATCGTCGGATTCGTTTTGACGAATTTCAGGACGACGGCGTCGATATCGCGCAAAATCTTAACGCGAACTCGCGAAAGCCCGTAAACGAAAAAGAGCGACGCGTAACCGATAAGCGTCGTCGTAAGGGTCGACGACATAATGCCGAACGCCAAAATACTGAACGCGCCCCAAAAGACGATGTTTTCGGCGGCGTGTATAGCGCGAACGCGACGCGGTTTTTCGGGATCGCGACGTTCGGCGACCGCTTGCGCTCCGGCGCGCAACGCCAAAGCGACCGAAGCGACGTCGCGGCGACCGAGCGTGTCCGGGCTCAACAAAATTTTATTTTGAGCGGCGACGTATTCGTTTTGCATATAATTTTCGCTCTTAACGACTTCGACGTCGGTTAAGTCGACCTCTTTCAAAAAGGCGGCGAGCGCGACGTCGGAAGCGACTTCTGCGTCGGCGTCGGTCAACTTGCGGACGCAACGGTCGGCGCGGATTTGCGAAATCCAAGCGGCGCAAAAAATCGGGATAGCGGGCAAGGAGTAAATGACGGCGAGCGCGTTCGCGCTTAAATTTTCGAGACCCATTTTGTCTTTCCTAACGAAAATATGTTCTTGAAACGACGCGAAGATTGAATAACGGCGTCGTTTCCGAAAGTTGACGTTTTGTTTGAATTTTGCGGCGTCGCGTCGAGGCGACGGGCGGCAAACGTCAATTACGGAGAGAACGCAACGTCAGGAAGAGGGGGCGCGAAGCCGATTGGCAGTCCCAAAAAGAACGAAAAACCGCCGACGAAAGACCGAGAGCGGAAAGCGAAAAAGCGCGAGCCGACGGCGATTTTGTCGAACCGACAAACGACGAAAAATCGTCGCCGCCGAGTCGTCGCCGCGTTAGGTCTTGAACGCGTCGGGGGGCGCCGAGCAAAGACGCTTCGAAGGCCGTCGACGTCGGTTCGGAAAGGTCGCGAAGAGACGCGGCGCTTTCCGAATCGAACGTCGTCGAGGAATTTTCGGCGGTCGAACGGCTCGCGACGGCGGGCGCGCTCGACGAAGACGCGACAAAATTAACCGCCGCGACGTTCCAAAAGGACGCGACGATTAAGACGAAAAACGTCCAACCGAAAGAATTTTGAGGTTCGAAACGACGCATTGAAGCGAAATATATCGGCGTTTAAATTTAAGCGGTTTAAGGGGGAAATTTGACGAGACGGCGGCAAAAACGCCGTCGATGTTAAAACGGGGAAAATGGGGGGCTTGGGTGCGCCAACGTTAGGCGCGGCGCCAGTTTTTGACCGTTTCGACGAGGCAAATAACGTTCTCGACCGGCGTTTCCTTCAAAATCCCGTGTCCGAGGTTAAAAATGAAGCCGGGGCGGTCGCCGACGCGGTCGAGAATCCGCGTCGCTTCGGCGCGAATCGTTTCTTGCGGGCCGAGCAAAACGACCGGGTCGAGGTTCCCTTGAACGGCGCGGTCGAGCCCGATTTGAGCCCAAGCGTCGTCGATCGGAATCCGCCAGTCGACGCCGACGCAATCGGTTCCGACCTCCGCGAAGGACGGCAACAGCGCCGGATTCCCGGTTCCAAAATAAATTACCGGAACGCCGGGCTTCAATTCGCGACGCAACTCTTGCAGCGACGGCAAGACAAAGCGGCGAAAATCCTCGACGCCGAGACAGCCGACCCAGCTGTCGAAAATTTGAACGCAGTCGGCGCCCGCGTCGATTTGCGCGTTCAGATACCGGGCCGCCGAGCGCGCCAAGCGTCCGAGAAGCTCGCGCCAAACGTCGGGGCGGGAATACATTAACGCTTTCGTTCGCAAAAATTGCCGACTCGTCCCCCCTTCGATCGCGTATCCGGCGAGAGTGAACGGAGCGCCCGCGAAACCGATGACCGGGAGCGGCGCGACGGCGCGGCGCGTCTCGGCGACCGTCTCGAAGACGTAATCGAGCGGCGAAACGTCGACCAGTTCGCGAACGCGGGCCAAGTCGTCGGCGTCGCGGAACGGATTCCCGATTTTCGGGCCGTCTCCGGCGACGAACGAGAGGTCGAAGCCCATCGGCTCGAGAATCGGGAGCAAGTCGGAGAAGATGATCGCCGCGTCGACGCCGATGCGCTCGACCGCCGTCTGCATCGCTTCGGCGCATAGTTTCGGGTTTTTGCAAAGTTCGAGGAACGTTCGACCTTCGCGAACGGCGCGATACTCCGCCATATAGCGTCCGGCTTGACGCATCAACCATATCGGCGGGCGGTCGACCGGTTCGCGGCGGAGCGCTTTCATCAGGAGCGAATCGTTGGCGGAGGCGGTTTCGAGCGGCGATTTTGTCATTAATACTATAGGGCGAAAAAGGCGGCTAAAATTTACGGCGTCGCGGGAGCGTCCGACGAAGCGTTTTCGACGGGCGGCTCGGTTTCCGAAACGACGGTCTCGACGGGCGTTTCCGACTCGACCGGCGGCGTTTCGGGACGGCTTGTCGACGCTAAATACAGGTAATAAAGCCCGGCGAGGAACGCGATTCCGATCAGCGTTCGTTTGACGACGCGGGTCGTTTCGCGTTGAACTCGGCGGCGGGCGGCGCGATACTCTTCCGGCGTCGGACGACGCGGCGCGTTGTTATTTTCGGTTGTTTTCGGCATTTTCTCGCGATTTTTTTTGTCGAGTCGTTCGACCGGCGCGACCGGGAGCGCTTCGCGGTCGGGGCTCGCTTTCCTTAATGATAACGTTTTCTTAAAATTTTTCAACGGGCGCGGCGAAATTGTCGCGAAATTGCTTGAAAATCGCGCTCCGTTCCGTTATACTTTAGGTCGCGCGTCGGCGTTCGAGCGTTCGACCGCGTTTTTATTCCCGTCAAATTCTCCGTTTTGCTTGTTTTGCCCGTTTTAACGCAACGAAAGGGGGTCGCCGTGTCCGACCGCAATTTCTCGCCGAAACCGAATCGCCGAACTTTCCTTCAACGCGGCGCCGCGACGTCGCTCGCTTTCGGGTTGGCCGCGCTGCAGACGCCGACGTCGAAAGCCGAAATTCTCGGCGCCAACGATAAAATTCGACTCGCGTTCCTCGGCGTCGCCAACCGCGGTTCGCAACTCTTGCAAGCGTTCAAAAAGTCGAGCGATATGAAGATCGCGGCTCTTTGCGACGTCGATTCGAAGACGCTGGCCAACGCGGCGGAAAAGTTCGGCGACGGTTCGCAAGCGCTCGAAACCGACTTCCGCAAGATTTACGAACGCTCCGACGTCGACGCGGTCGTCTTGGCGACGCCCGACCATTGGCACGCGTATCAAACGGTCGAGGCGTGCAAGGCCGGGTTCGACGTTTATTGCGAAAAACCGCTCGCGACGTCGGTCGTCGAAGGGCGAACTATGGTCGAAGCGGCGCGAAAATACAAGCGCGTCGTTCAGGTCGGGATTCACCGGCGTTCGTCGCCGCTTTATCGCAAGGTCGCGGAAATCGGGCTCGAAAACAAAATCGGGCGGACGACGGTCGCGCGGACTTGCCATTGTTCGAATATGTACCCGAACGGAATGGGGAAGGCGAAACCGACCGCGCCGCCGGAAAACCTCGATTGGGAACTTTGGATCGGGCCCCGCGCCGAACGGGCGTATCAGGAAAACATTACGCCGTATAAATTTCGTTGGTGGGACGAATATTGCTCGCAAGTCGCGAACCAGGGCGTTCACTTTTTCGATATGATTCGCTGGTTCTTGAACGAAAAAGCGCCGGCGTCGATTTGCGCGATGGGCGGGAAGTTCGTCGTCGACGACGACCGCACCATTCCGGACACGATGGCGGTTTGCTTCGAGTTCGCGTCGGGCCGCTTGGCGACCTTCAACCACTTCGAAGGGAACGGGAACCCGATTATGGCGACCGACGAAAATTTCCGCGCGCTCGGATACGTCGAGTTCCGCGGAACGCAAAGCACCGGCTATATTTACGACAATCGCCTCCTGATCAAACCGGAGAAACCGGGGCAGTTCCAAACGAAGGAGCCGCGCGCGGCGGAGGAAACGATCGCGATCGAAGGCGCCGCGCAAATGAATCTCGACGCGACGGCGTTGCACGCGCAAAATTTCCTCGACTGCATGCGGTCGCGCAAAACGCCGAATACCGACGTCGAGGAGGCGCACCTCAGCACGACGATGAGCCATTTGGCGAATATTTCGCTGAAAACGCGGTTGCGGCTCGAGTGGGACGCCGAAAACGAACGGATTACCAACGACGAAGCGGCGAACGAACTCCTCGGCGTTCCGTACCGCGAACCTTGGAAATTGACGCTCTAAGAAAGCGGCGGTTCCGGCGCGCTTTTCAAACGTCGTTTGAAATTTGAGCGCGAAAAAACGAAACGACGGCGAACGTCGACTCGCAAACGCGGGGCGGCGGGCGGCGTCGTTTTGGCGTTTCGGGGGCGATTTCGACGAGAATTTTCGCTGACGCGGCAAAATAGCGAAAGACGGAGCGCGATTTTATCGATAATATGAAAAATAATATAAAGAATATTAAATTTGATATAATCGATAAATCGACGGCGTCGCGGATCGTTCGGAGCCGTCTCCCAAAAATTGCGCGAAAGAAGGAAAACGGACGAAATGAACGCGTTGTATCGAAAAATTGTTTCCGGCGAGGAAAAAATTTCGCTGATCGGGCTCGGATACGTCGGGACGCCGATCGCGGTCGCGTTCGCGAAAAAGGCGAAGGTCGTCGGGTTCGATATTAACGCCGAGAAAATCGCGCTTTACCGCTCCGGAATCGATCCGACGAACGAAGTCGGCTCCGACGCGTTGAAAGCGACGACCGTCGAGTTTACGTCCGACGAAACGAAGTTGCGGGAGGCGAAATTTCACGTCGTCGCCGTTCCGACGCCGGTTCGCGCCGATCACGCGCCCGATTTGTCGCCGGTCGAGGGGGCGAGCCGGATTTTGGGACGCAACCTAACGCCCGGAAGCGTCGTCGTTTACGAGTCGACCGTTTATCCCGGCGTTACGGAGGACGTTTGCGTTCCGATTTTGGAGCGCGAATCCGGTTTGCGTTGCGGCGTCGATTTTAAAATCGGGTATTCTCCGGAGCGCATCAATCCGGGCGACAAAGAGCGACGGCTCGAAAATATCGTCAAAATCGTTTCCGGAATGGACGCCGAGACGCTCGACTTGGTCGCGAAGGTTTACGAACTCGTCGTCGAGGCGGGCGTTTATCGGGCGCCGTCGATCAAAGTCGCGGAAGCGGCGAAGGTGATCGAGAATTGCCAGCGCGATATTAACATCGCCTTTATGAACGAGTTGTCGATCATTTTCAACAAACTCGGCGTCGACACGAAGTCGGTCTTGGAAGCCGCCGGAACGAAGTGGAATTTTTTGAAGTTTACTCCCGGCCTCGTCGGCGGGCACTGCATCGGCGTCGATCCTTATTATTTGACGTATAAAGCGGAGCAAGTCGGATACCGGAGCCAAATTATCTTGGCGGGGCGGCGCATCAACGACGATATGGGGCGTTACGTCGCGGAAAATCTCGTCAAAAATTTGATTAAAGCGGACAAAACGGTCAAGGGCGCCCGCGTCGCGATTCTTGGGTTTACTTTCAAAGAGAATTGCCCGGACGCCCGAAACACGAAGGTGTTCGATATTGTTAAAGAGTTGCGCGAATACGGCGTCCAGCCGGTCGTCGCCGACCCGATCGCCGACGCGAACGAGGCGCGGGCGCTTTACGGCGTCGAGTTCGTCGACTTGGCCGACGTTCGGGAAATGGACGCGGTCGTCTTGGCCGTCGCGCATCGCGAGTTCGCGGCGCTGACCGAGGCGGAGATCGCGAGCTTTTTCGGAAGCGGCGTCAAAACGCTCCTCGACCTGAAAGGCCTCCTCGACCGCGACGAATACGAGCGCGCCGGGTATCTTTATTGGCGGTTGTAAAGTCGAGCGAATCGAACGAACGCCGAAATTTTAAACGAAGATTGAAATTTCGGCGTTTTTTTGTTTTAACGGCTTGCCAAGCGCTTGCGTCGACGGTAAAATTAACGACGTCGAAATATATTTTTAGCGCGGCTACCGACGCCGCGGGTAAAATTTAAGGAAAGAATCTTGAAAATGAAAGAACGCAAAGCGTATGCGTCGGGGTTGCGCGGGCTCGTCGGAGCGGCTCGCGAGGCTTGCGACGTTAAAGTTGGCAAAATGGGGGGGGGGGCAATTTGAAACGTTGAGCCCCAAACTCGAAACGACGCTCGATTCGCTGAAAGTCAAGTCGACGTTTAGCCGTTTGCGCGCGGCGGTCGACGATCTGGACGATTTTTGGCGCTCTCTTGAAAATTTTAGCGATCTTTGGAATTTTAACGCCGATTTCCAAAAAAGCCGACGGCTCCTCGCGAAAGCGATCAAATCGGGCGCCGTCGTCGAGGAAAACGTCGCGGCGCAGATTGAGGAAACGTTGGCGCGACTTCGCGGCGGCGGAACGAATAATTCGCAAATTTTCGCCGATTTTGATTTTGCGCTTCTCCGTTTCGCGCAAGGACAGTTCGAAAGCGGTTTCGCTCGGTTGGAACGAATCGCTCGACTCGCGCCGAATGAAGACGAAAATTTTTGGGCGGCGACCCGAGCGAAGTTGGTCGTCGGCGATTTTCTCGATTTGACGAAAGGCGCCGGACGCAAACCGTTTTTCGACGAACTCGACGAGAAAAAAGCCGAGTTTTTGCGTTTGCTTGGCGCCGGAACGCTCGACAAGACCGAAACGGCGCGAGCGGCGTTGGCGTTGCGCGCGCTCGGCGAGTTCGACGTCGATTTCCCAACGGCGCTGCGCGATTGGAACGAAGCGACGGACGGTTGGAGCGCGCCGGTCGATTGCGACGCGACGTTCCGACGACTTTGCGGCGACGCGCAACGCGTTCGCGACGAACCGGCGTCTTGGACGAACGCGCTCGGAATTTGGTTCCTGCGCGTTCGTCCCGGCGCCTTTTGGATGGGAAGTCCCGCGACGGAACGAGGGCGCGAAAACGACGAAACGCAACGTAAAACGTTGATAACGCGAAGTTTTTATCTTGCCGCGTTTCCGACGACGCAGGGCGAATGGCGGGCGGCGACCGGGAAAAGTCCGAGCTTCTTTCACGGCGGAGCGCGGCTTCCCGTCGAGTCGGTTTCGCGCGCCGACGTCGGGCGTTTTTTGGAAATCTTGAACTCCGGGCTCTACCGCGAGAACCTTAGGGCCGCGTTGGGGGACGATTGGCGGTACGATCTGCCGACCGAGGCGCAATGGGAACTCGCCTGTCGCGCCGGGTCGACGGCGGCGTTTTCCGGAAAACGTTCGCTGACGCTCGCCGACGCGAATTTCGACGGAACGGCGCCGACGTCGGGACGGTTTCGACGTTGGTTCGGCGAGTACGGACGACCGAGCGAAGCGGAGACGGGCGAGACGAAAACGGTCGGTTCGTATCCGCCGAACGCGCTCGGGTTTTACGATATGCGCGGGAACGTTTGGGAATGGGTTCGCGACCAGTACGGCGTTTACGACCAAGGAACGGTCGTCGATCCGAAGGGCCCGAGCCTTTCGACGACTTACGTTTGCCGAGGCGGAAGTTGGCGTTCGCCGGCGGAACGCTGTCGTTCGGCGAGTCGGTTGGCGGCTCCGGAAGATTACCGCGCTTCCGACGTCGGGTTTCGGCTCGCGATCGTCGCCGATTGAAGAGCGAAACGGCGTAAAATCGATTTAAGAACGAAAAAACGACGGCGCGTCCGAACGGGCGACCGTCGTTTTTTTGTCGCGGAACCGCCGACTTGGGCGCGAAAAACGGCGTCGGAAGCGGCGGTTTGGAGCGTTTGGACGGTTTGCGCAACCTCAATGGTTAGAAGTTGGGCGATTTGCGCAAAACGCGTTACTTCAAGCGCGGAAGACCGTCGGCGTCGGCGATTTGGGCAAAACGCGTTACTTCAAGCGCGGCAAACCGTCTGCGTCAAACTCGACCGGGCGATAGTAAACGGCGCGGTTCCAACCGGGCGAGCGGTCGAGTTTCGCGTGATAAAAGTAAAGCGTTTGGCCGTTCGCGTCGCGGACGAACGAACCGTGTCCGACGCCGAAAAGATTTTCGTCGCTCTGCAGGAACGGCTTGTCGAGCTTGCGCCAAGACGCCGGGTCGAGCGGGTCGTCGCCGACGAACTCGAGGAGCGCGACTTTGTACGTCGGGAGCCAACTCGCGCCGCAGGAATACGAAACGAACGTTCGACCGTTCGGCGCGACGACGAGTTCCGGGCCCTCGTTGAGACCGCGCGTTCCAAGACGCTCTTCGACGCGTTCCCAAAGGAAGTCGGCGTTGTCGCAAAGTTTGACGCGCGGCCCGGCGGTTTCCGTCGGCGATTTCATCGGAGCGGCGTACAAGTACTGAATATCGCGGTCGTCTTCCCAACCGGACCAAATCAGGTAACGCTTGCCCTTATGTTCGAAAAGGGTCGAGTCGATCGCCCAACGGTTGTTCGTTTTCCCTTCGAAGTCGTCGCCGGTGTAAAGCGGCCCTTCGAGACGATATTCCGAGAACGGGTCGTCGTTTTCCGAGACGAGAACGTAAGTTAGGTGGTTCTTATTGTCGCCGTCGTCCGCCGCGAAGTAGATGTAAAAGCGACCGTCGAGGAAGTGAATTTCCGGCGCCCAAAGTTCGCGGGAGTACGGGCCCTTTTCCGGCGCGGTCCAAACGGCGCGCGGGCGGCCCGGCTTGTCCGGCGCGTCGCCGATCGAAAGGACGATTTGGCGTTTCGCGTTGTTCGATTCGCTCCAAATGTACTTGCCGCGGAACTCGAGAATCCAAGGGTCGGCGCCTTTGCGGATAAAGACCGGTTTCGAGGCGGCGTTTTTAGACGCTTTTTCGTTCGCGGCGTCTTGAGCGAAAAGTCGCGGCCCGACGGCGAACGCGCCGAGGAGCGCGGCGCTCAGGCGCGTGGTAAAGCGGCGGCGAGAGGGCGAAAACTTGGCGTCGAGGGGAAAACGTCGCATCGAAGCGTTCCTTAAAAGTTGAAATAGAGGAAATAAAGGGAATAGGAAGACCGACGAAGAGCGGTCAAACGCCGTTGGCTTCTTCGAGGAGGAACCCTTTTTGGAAGAGTTCTTCGAGGAACGCGTCGATGTCCCGTTCAAGCGTCGCGTCGTCGGGGCAAACGGCGAACGTCGCTTTCAACGCGGCGACGAGCCCGGCTCTGTCCGCGCCCGCTTCGAGCGCTTTCCAAAGGGCGATTCCGGCGCCGTTGAGCGCGCAAGTTTGCGGAACGTAAAGAACGGCGACGCCGGGTTCGTCTTGGCGAAAAACAACGTTGGGATTCAATTTCATCGGAGGTTCCTTAAAAAGCGGGGAAACGACGGCGCCCGGAAACGTCGAAGAACGAAACGATAACGGCGGCGCCCGATCGTAACGGCGATTGTATCGTTTTTTGCAAAATTTTCAAGGAGCGGCGACGCTTTTCCCGCGAATCGGCGCGAACGACGTTTCTTGGCGAAAGAGCGGCGGCGACGGAAAAAGGGAAACGGAGCGATTATCTCGATTCGTCGCGAATTTTCGCCCAGTCGAGGCCGAGCTTGCGCATTCGAGCGCGGAGCGTGTGCGGGTTGATCGCCAACAACGCGGCGGCGCCGGACGGCCCTTCGACGATTCCGCCGGTCAAGCGGAGCGCGGCGACGACGTGCGCTTTCGCGGCGGCGTCGAGCGTTGGGAAATTTTCCTTTGTTAACGTCGGTTCGTCGGTTTCGGCGCGACGATTCGGCGGCAAAGTTTGCGCTTTTTGCCCAATATTAGCGTTTTTGTCGGTTTCGGCGTTCGCAAGGGGCGCGTCGGCGGCGGGAAGCGTTCGCGGGAAGTCGGCCCGAAGCGTCGCGAGTTCGCAATAGCGACGCAGGTCGCGGAGATTTTGACGAAAATCGATTTTGGCGGCGATTTCGACGTCGCGTTCGGTCGGAACGAGGGGCAAAACGCCGAGTCGGTTCGCCGCGTCGCGCAGGAACGGCGGCAGGAGCGTCGCGAGTTCGGCGCGACGTTCGGAAAGCGGCGGCAAGGAAATCGGAAAAGCCGTTAAAATCGTTTCGAGTTCCGGGACGAACGCGCCGTCGCGAGCGGCGTCGAGGAACGGGCGCGACGAGCCGAGAATCGAACGGAACGGCGCGGCATTTTCCGCAAGAAGCGTCGCCAAGCGGCGTTGAGCGCGAGCCGGGAGCGCGTCGACCTCAGCCCAATAAAGGACGCCGTCGCCAACCGCCTCCGTCCAAGCGTCGTTCAACGAAATCGACGCGGCGTTTGCGTCGTTTGCCGAAGTTGCGTAAAGCGCCGAGTTTAACGCGTCTTCCGAACGAACGGTCAAGAGAGAAGCCGTTTGGCGGGGGGAAAGGCGGTCGCAACGGATTTTGACGAACGGCGAACGCGAACGTTCCGACGTCGCGGCGATTAGGCGGGCGAGCGTTTCTTTCCCGACGCCCCGTTCGCCGGAGATAAAAACGGGAAGCTCCGACGCGGCGGCGATTTCCGCTCGTTCGAGCGTCGAGGTCGGGAAAACGTCGGCGAGAAAAAACGGACGGTTCGCGGCGGAAAAAAAAGCGTCGAACGGAGTAAAAACGGACGGCATATAACGGGCGAAGTCGGGGAAAAAGGCGCGAAGCGGGAAAAACGGCGCGCGACGTCGGCGACCGTCGGCGTTATGTTAACGTTTTTGGCCGTTTTTGCCAACGGGAATTTTGGCGCGCGCTTGGTTAACGGGGCGAAGATTTTCGGCGGTCGGATAAAAAAGGGCGACGCGGCGATAAAGTAACGATTATTTTGCCTGGTTTTTCTACTTTTTCTAGTTTAACGCGACTTGAAGCGGATTTTCCCTTGTCAAACGGGGCGCTTTGCGGTATACTGAAGAAAGTTTAGCGATCGCGCGGACTCGGTAAAATCGGCGTCCGCGCGCTGTTTTTCACTTTTAACCTTTGAACGGTCTTCCAATGCCCCGAACAAAAAAAGACGAGGATTTGTTCAATCAGTCGTCGATGTCCTTTTTGGAACATTTGGACGAACTGCGCGTTTGTATGATCGGCGCGCTTCTTTGCGTCGTCGGCGGTCTCCTGATTTCGGTGATTCCGCTCGGTTTCGCGCCGTCGATGGCGACGATGGCGGTCGATTACGTGCAACGCCCGTTGAAAAAATCGCTCGAAAATTATCATATTCTGCAATCGCAAAAGCAACTGGAAAAGAAACGCCAAGACCTTTTGGAGCTGGGTTACTCCGAAGAGGTCGCGGCGCTTCCGAGCAAACTCCGAATGACCGCGAAGACGTTTTACATCTTCCCGCAAGATTTGGAAACGTTGCGCGGGTCCGGCGTTCCGGCGACGACGACTTTTTCGCGTCCGGAGTACGAAACGAAACGCCTTGCGGAATTGGAGGAAGTCGACAACTTCGCGAGCTTTAAAAACGTCTTGCCGACGCAAACGTCGTTGAGCGGCGTCGATCCGAACGAGCCGATTTCCGTCATCCTTTGGGAAAAAATCGCCGACGACCCCCGAACGAAAGCGCGTTCGTTGTCGGTGCAAGAGTCGTTTTTGATCTTCTTGAAAACGGCGATTTTTCTCGGCGTCGTGTTGGGAAGCCCGGGCGTCTTTTATTATTTTTGGCGTTTTGTCGGCGCCGGACTTTACCCCGGCGAAAAGAAATACGTGTACCGTTTTCTTCCGCTTAGTATAATCCTTTTTTTAGCGGGTTTTTCGCTGGCGTTTTTCGTCGTGTTCGAATTTGTGTTGTCGTTCCTCTTCCGGTTTAACGCCGGAATGAACATCGAACCGGACGCGCGGATTAGCGAATGGCTGAACTTCGCGCTCCTGATTCCGGTCGCTTTTGGTCTCGCGTTCCAACTGCCGTTGGCGATGTTCGTTCTCGAACGGTTGCGCATTTTTACGGTGCAAATTTATATGGAGAAATGGCGCGTCGCGATCTTCTCGATCGCCGTTATGGCGATGTTCATTACGCCGCCCGACCCCTGGAGTATGATTTTTATGCTCGCCTGTTTGATTTTGCTTTACTTCGGCGGCGTCGGACTCTGCGTTCTCTTCCCGGCGCCGAAGAGCGAGTTCGACGATTACGAGGAGAACTCGTTGTAGGTTAACGGAGCGTTCGCCGACGAACGTTCGATGAAAAAACGCCGCTTCGAGACGACTCGAAGC